>NZ_JBUBKD010000012.1:0-123958 GCF_054902215.1 Nitrospira sp. CMX1
CAAAGATGTCCAGCCGGTTGTTGCCCCAGGCAGTCACGGCCGGTGGGCTCGTGAATACTCCCCCTAACCGTTCCCAGTCCAATACCGACGGCCGCCATGCGGTGCCGTCCCACGCTTTGTGATACATCGCCCCATCTGTTCCCAGTCCAAAGATGTCCAGCCGGTTGTTACCCCAGGCAGTCACGGCCGGTGGGCTCGTGAACACTCCCCCTAACCGTTCCCAGTCCAATACCGACGGCCGCCATGCGGTGCCGTCCCACGCTTTGTGATACATCGCCCCATCTGTTCCCAGTCCAAAGATGTCCAGCCGGTTGTTGCCCCAGGCAGCAACCCATCCACCGGCTGCTGTACCCATGTTGCCGCCGTTCGCTGCATGCATGCTGGCAAACAGGGTAATCTTACATCCCGTCGTATTAGGTAACGGTGAGCCTTCGTGAAACTGATCAGCGCACTGCTTGATTGCCCTAGCCGCATCAGCGCTTGCCTGGCTATAGGTGACCTGCCCAGGCAACATCCAGATTGGCGAGTCAGCTGAGTGGGGGTTCTTACTGTCCTGTGAGGGATTTGTGGCAATGATACCTAAGGTGCGAGCAGTACCAGTGCTGCTTACGTTGTTCACACCCAGGCGATGACAGCTGTTGCATATGTTGCCGCTCACTTCTACCTTGTAAGCTTTCCAATGAGCAAAATCGGATCCGACAAAAGAGTAAGGTTGGTTACGGTTGAAGGTGCTATCGCCAGCACCAGGTAGCTTATTAGGGCCTGTTATCTGCGCGAGATATGGCGACCGGATAATCGGTCCGTTGTCGTGACAACGGACACAGGGAAACGTGCTTGTCGCAATTTCCGTAGGCGTCATCCAAAAAGGAGGATTTCCAACTCCTTTGGATGGCGCCTTCACATTGCCGTTGTGACTTTTATTTAGCGCCCCCTGATAAAAACAGGTGGCGCCGTTAGCCTTATTGTGCTGGATAACTGCTATGTCCCCATACTGCCCAGGAGGGTCCCCAGTTTTTCGGGCGTGTGCCACCACGTAGGATTCTGGAGTGTTGACCAACACCTGAAATCGGCTGCCAGGGTCGCAATTTCCGTTGAGAACATTTGGCCGATCACAGGTGCCATTGGGATAGGTTGCATTAGCTGGCGTGAGATGGGTCGTTGGCACCAGCGTCCCCACATCGGCATCAAAATCAGGAACCGTGACACCGGTCGCCTGATCACATTGCTGGGCAAAAGATTCAAGCGTGTCTGCGCCATGCGCCGAAGTTGATCCGGCAACAAGCATTCCCAATATCAGCATTCTAAGGCAAAGCATTTTTAACCACCTCCTGTTTCTGTGGAAGATACAACCGCACAAGCTCAGCAATAACTGAACTGTTCGTAGAAACAGGGCAGAATACCCTGCGCTGCCACAACTCATGAAGTATACGTAACGCATGAATCATGCCCGGTAAATTAGCACCCTCCTTGTTCACCTCTAACCATCATGAATTATTTACAAATTTTATAGAATCCGTTTAACTGTGATCTTCTAGTAAAACCACCTCGTTACTGGCTCTGGATCTATTTTGATACGCCTGTGTATCGAAACAGATTCAGAACCTCACAGAACCCGCCCAACTTTGAATTCCAAAGAAGGATTAAAAGGCGAGATTGATTCTAAGCAAATCCGGAGTGCGCCAAAGGTTCTGATTCTCCAGGAGTAACACTCAATGACAAGAACTACCTTTAAACGATGCTATTCCTCCCGCATGATTCGCGCGTCTGGCACAGCTATCCAATCTCTCAACTTTCTGGTTTCTGGTTGAGCAGCACTCAGACTGTTCAAGCACTAGTGCATCAAACCATTGGTATCAAGACTGAACCGGAGGTGGTTTAGAGAAGGATTAGAGACGAGTTTTGGGCTACGGGTTTGGAGCGTTACTGAAGACTGTGTTGTTCGTTTGGCCAAGGGAGGAGGATTCCTGAGCACCCTGCTTCACTTCCTGCAAAAAGTTCCAACGGCCTGACAGCTCTGGACTCAGCGCAAACCCCGTGCGTCATGATGCAATCATCCGCCGCTCTGCACGCAGGCCTTGCAAACCGTCGTCCTGCTTGGCGCAGGTTGCTGATCGCTACGGCTTCCCCCACAGAGCTTCCAACCGGTTGGCTCGTCCGCATCCATATTTGTAGTACTTATATCGGAGCGGATTCTTCTTGTAGTAATCCTGGTGATAGTCTTCGGCGGGATAGAAGGTCGATGCAGAGGTCAGCTGCGTCGCGATTGGTACCGGAAATTTCTTGGCCTGCTCAAGTGCAGTTTTGGATTCTTCCGCTAGTCGCTTTTCGTCCTCGGTGGAATAGAAGATGGCGGATCGGTACTGGGTTCCATGATCGCAAAACTGCGCGTTGGGTGTCAGCGGATCCACATTGTGCCAAAAGGCATCGAGGAGCTTTTGATACATGACTCTTGTGGGGTCATAGGTGACTTCCACCGACTCCGCATGGCCTGTGCGTCCGGCGGACACTTCCTCATAGGTCGGGTTGACCATGGTGCCACCCATATACCCGGAGACCACGCTGACCACCCCTTCCACCTTTTCAAACGCTTCCTCCATACACCAGAAACATCCACCGGCAAAATACGCCTTGGCGCTTGGGGATGTACCTGACGTTTCGACAAGTGGGACGTTTGCCAGAATTGTCCATACCATGAGACCGATTGCCAGAGCCAGGAACCGCCGTTGAGTTATCATGTTGATATCCTCCTTCCTCATCGTCGTTGCAGAGGCTCCATTCTTACATCATCCGACGATGTACTTTGTGAGATCGCTGTCGCATCACCTGTTTCGCGAAAGAGCCAAAGTACGCATTCACCGGTTACCCTGCTAGACCGGCGAGTATCCGTATGTTTTCTGTTCCGTACGGTGCCCTCGTCGTTGCCGCTTATCCATCAGCTTCATGATGAGTTCGATTGCTTCCTCGGGTGTCGCTGCCGCATTGACTAAACGCTTGTCGAGTTTTCTGAAGAAAGCCACGTCCGCCTCCGAGGCAGCGACCAGAATGACGGGCTTCCCCGCCTTGACGGCCAATGCCACTTCCGAGACCGTGCCCGACCCGCTCAATCCACACACCACTACGACATGGCTGCTCAATACGTTGATGTTGTTCCGACCGCTCCCCATTTCGGTGATGATGGACACATCGACATGGCGAGACACTTTATCCTTCGCCGTCGGCAAGACACCGATGGTCAGACTACCCCCAACCCGTTTGGCGCCTTCACAGGCGGCATCCATGACGCCCACGTCTTTTCCTCCCGTCAGCACTACCCAGCCACGCCTGGCGATAAACTCGCCAAGGATTCGCGCATTGTCGAGATCCTTCTTCGGTGCCTTGGCTGGTCCCATCACTCCAACGACAAATCGCATGCCTGCCTCCACAGCATCACCACTCTCAAAATCGAGACGCGATCAGATTCACGTCTGCATGGACCCATGCCCGCTTCCATTGCTTCTCAACCTCGTTCGCGTCACGGTCTTTCCGTTGAGCGCGAAGGCTCTGCATCAACCCGTACTGCGCCCATCCGTTGTGTGGATTCTTGATCAGATCGGCTCGGTAGACTGATTCGGCTTCGTGAGCTCGTCCCGCCTTCTGCAAGACGACTCCTAGATAGTGGCGCACTGGAATGGGCCAGAACGGTGGTTCCGTGTAGGGCAGTGCGTCTTCCAGTTTGATGGCCTCTCGAAGGGCTGTGATTGCCTCGTCATAGTGCTTGTGATGCGTGGCAATCTCCCCGGCAAGCAGTCGCTCGGCAATCTGAATGAGTGCCCGTTCCGTTTGTTCTTCGGCTGTCCTGTTTCGGACAAATCGTTTTGCCAGCGTCGCCAATGCGGCATGCTCTCCTTCAGCTCCAGGCACCCGGCCGGATGCAATCAATGCCATGCCTCGTCCCAATCGCCAGATCGCCTGTTTCAGTCGAAGGGTGTTCGGTGGAGGCAGTTCCTTCAGCAGCGCTTCCCACTGTCCAAAGCGGATCATCGACCACAGCGGCACAGGCAGGTACAATTCCTTCGATGGATCGTGCCGTACCTGCGTTTCCGTCATCGTCACCGTTAATTGTCGGGCGACCTTCATGGCTTCAGCGCTTCGTCCCTCCATCACTAAAGAAGCCCAGAGAAAATGGAGGTTGTGCCGGTAATACCCCTCAGCATCGTCGCCGGCAGAGGGTCTCTCTGCCAAATAGCGCCTGTCGATTTCGGCAGCCTGTGCATTATGTTCTGCGGCTTCATGATAGCGACCGAGTCGCATATGGATATGCGCCGGCATATGGACGAGATGTGCAGCTCCAGGCACCAACCCAGGTAACCGCTCCGCACAAGCCAAGGCTCGCTCTGGAGTCGGTGATGCTTCCATGGCATGGATGTAGTAGTGGCAGGCCCCAGGATGATTCGGCTCTCGTGCAAGAACCGCCTCCAACGTTGAGACAATTTCCTCTGTCCCGAACTTCGGCTTTCCATTGACGGTCCAGAGATCCCAGGGGTGAAGGTCCATGAGGGCTTCTGCAAATAAGACTCCGGCATCGAGATCGTCAGGGGATTGTTTCCAGACGACTCGCATCGCATCCGCATAGGCTTTATCCATGACCGGTCTGGTGGATCCCTTCAGACTGTAGCGCTTGCCGATTGCATAGATATAGGCTTGTTCGGCTCGGGTCACTTGCGCACTGTAGGACCGGGCCTTCTGCAGGGCCTCCCAGGCCCGGCGCTCATCGGCCTTGTCCATGGCCGCATTAATGTTGGGCCCGAGCGCCAGTGCGATGCCCCAATAGGCCATTGCAGCGGAAGGATCCAGTCTGGCTGCTTCCTCAAACGCGCGGATCGCCTCCTCATGATTAAAGGCGTACACAAACCGCAACCCTTGGTCAAAATATCGTTGGGCTTCCTTGGAACGGATGGTGATCGGATGATGCAAGGTCCCGAGATTGTCGAAGAGGGGAACTCGACTCACAACGCGCTCAGCCGCCTCAGCTGAACTCGGGACCAACAGACTGAGACAGAACACAGCCCACAAGCAGACTTGAACGGTAATCATTGAAAGATTCTTAGCAGACGAGGTAGGCACCTGACTAGAGGATGAGGAGACCATAGACGTCACCTCTCCCTCACAGAGAACTGAGGTCGTATTCGTTTCAGAAAAATGGCGTAAGGAAACCGGACAGGTAACCCGTTAAAGCTTAGCGCTATACGTTAAGCGACGGGCCTTCAGTTTCCTGATGGGGAAAGGGGTGTTCATTTCCCTGGGGATGATTCTGCACTTCAGTGACAGGCGGCTTCTTTCGGCTAACACGGTTTCGTTTCACCGTTGCAGCCGCTGTCCCATTCGATGTGGTTGAAAACTCTCCGGTTTCAAGTTCTTTCCCGAGATGAACAAGAACCTGCTGTTGAGCGCTCACCAGTGAGGTCAGCTCTTGAATGTGCGACGTCAGCCGAGCAATTTCATCCTGTTGTCCAACCAAGCAGGCTCGAAGGTCTGCAACTTCTGCTGACTGAACAGGAGTGGCATTTTTGAGAATGGTGACGTTTGGTGCCAACGAAGTGGCTGCCACCTGGGTGTGTTCTTCGACCACGTTCATCCGTCCCACCCCATAACCACCAAAACCTTCACGCCTGTCCATCCGTTCCTTCGTATGATCCGGAAGCGCAAGCGGCTTTCTGACTCGAGCAGAGGTCTCCCCCACATAGCGCGTTACATGTGCAAAGAAATTACGGACTTTCTGGGCACAGAGAGCCCCCGCCTGCAGCAAAACCTGGCCGTATGCTGGGGGAACGGGCCGAGCCTCATCGATCTGCTTTTGTGACGGGATACGATTGATCAGGTTGATTGGTTCTTTATTGAATCGCGGGGGCATGGAGCGGATCCCTTCATTTGGACCTAGTCACTTACAATTAATGTACCTACTCCTCACGGCGTCAAGAGTCAACCTTTTTATTCGGCAGCGGCATAAACATATTCGTATTCATTACTGTTTTTTAAAACTTGGTCACACTAGAAAAATGAAACCGCGGCAAAACCATGGCAGGGACGAGCATCTTTCCAATCTCTGCATTCACCGCTTCCATCGGATGCGTCCAGGCCTCAATCCGCTGAAATGCCGCAAGCGGGCTGTCATGAAAGCGGAAATTCTTCACGGCGGACACGATCTCCCCCTTCTCCACCAGGAATGTGCCATCGCGTGTCATACCAGTGAGTAATAAGTTTCGAGCATTGACGGGCCGGATATACCAAAAATTCGTGACCAGAATCGCCCGTTCCGTGTTCTTCACAAGGTCCTGAATCGAGGCAACAGGGAGTCCCTCTACAGACAAGGCTGGGGCGTCCAGTGTGGGGATGGGGTCCACTCCATCAGCGTTAGCCGTAAACCGGTCATAGGCTAGCTGCCGTAGAGTTCCGTGATCGATCCACACCGATGCACCGCTTGCGAGCCCCTCGGCGGTAAATCCCTCTCCCAATAGGTCGGGATGATCCGGCATATTCCGGAGGCGGATCCGTTCGTCCACGACGAGACCACCCAGTTTCCCTGCAAAGGGACTGGTCCCCTTTGCATAGGATTTGGCATCGAGTGCCCAGATCAGCCAAGCCCAAAGTCCAGCTGCAGCAGCCGGCTCAAGAATGACGGGATAGTCCCCAGCAGACAGTTCCTGCACGTCACGGCCAGACTTGGCTTTTCTAATGGCGGCTAACGTCCGCTCTTGGACCCTAAGGTGATCGATCGACCGATGCGCAGCTGCACTCCAGCCTGTTGCGTCTCCGGCTTGTACAGTCAGACTAAATCGTGCCTCTCCCCGATGCTCATAGCCGAAGAGACCATTGTCAGCAGCAATTCCAACCGCCGTCATCGATGACGACACGATCCCCGCCGCCATAAGATTCTCCATTCGGCACTGGCCGATCGCTTCATTGGCATACTCCAGACGTCGAGATGGTCCCGCTGCCACCGTCTCTGATCTTGCAGTGTCTCGCACCGGAAACTCATACGGTGGAGGAGGAGGGAGATACTCAGGGTCGACCGGAGAGACTCTGGCAATCCGCTCGGCACGCGCTAAGGTGTCCTGGATCGCTCCGGCCGTAAAATCCGTCGTACTGGCCGTTCCATGCCGCCCATCGCATGCAACGCTAACGGATAGTATCCCCTGTCTCGTGTCCACATTTTGTACAACCTGATTGTTGGCGAACCGGGTCGTTCCGGCATGATGGTCATGAAGGCTGACCATCGTCTGATCGGCGGACGAACGTGTGAAGACCAGATTGCTGAGAAAACGAAACTCATCGCGACTCGTCATGTGTGGCCACGACTTCCCACTCACGCTGGTCATGAGTGACCCTCTCCTCTGATCACCTGCACCTGTCGAAACCTTGCCGTTGAAGCGGCATGGGTCATCCAGCCAGACTGGCCTGGCTGCCCTTTTCCACAGGTAATGAATCCATACCGGCGACGAGCCGATCGATCAGCCACACCATCGCAGCTGTTCCAGAACTCCGGCGTGATGCCATGGTAGATCACGTCTCGCACCATATGAGTCCGCTTGCCGTTTTCAATCAGCCAAAATGCATCGCCGCCAAACTGGAAGTTATACCGCCGCTGATCGATGCTGTAAGACCCATGCCCTTCGATATAGATCCCGCGTTTCACATCTGCGATCAGCTGATCGACTGTCGCCGACCCCGGTTCGAGCCCGATATTGGCGACGCGGACAATCGGAACACTCCCCCACCCATCAGCGCGGTTTGACCCACGTGAACGGGTCGCGCCAATCTTCGGTGCAACTTCCCGATTGGTACAGTAGCCGACGAACAGCCCCTCACGCACGATGTCCCACTTCTGACATTGGACCCCATCGTCGTCATAGCCAGTGGCCGCGAGCGTGTCCGGTTCGGTGTTATCGGCCACGAGGTTCACATGGTGAGAGCCATAGTAAAAGTGTCCCAACTTCTCCGTCGTGAGAAAGCTGGTGCCGGCATAATTGGCTTCGTACCCGAGCGCACGGTCAAGTTCGCTCGGATGGCCGCATGATTCATGAATCGTCAGCGACAGATGTTCTGGATCGAGTACGAGATCAAACAGACCCGCATTCACCACTGGTGCCTTGACCTTGTCAATGGCTTGATCAGCGACACGAGAAACCTCCCGCAGAAGATCAGCTTCTTCGATCAGCTCGTAGCCTTTCCTGAGATGTGGCGTACTGAAGCTGCGCGACGCAAACCGACCTTCATGCAGTGCAGTTGCGGTACAGTCACCTTGTGCGGCCAGCAGATCGAATTCCAAGCGTGATCCTTCCGTCGACACAAACAATTTCCTGTCTCGACGCGCCCACAAGCTTGCACGGCTTCGTGCGACCTCCTTTCGTCGATGGAGAGTTTCCATCACGTTCAGCAACAAGTCTGTTTTGTTTTTGAGCGGAACGCGGAAGGGGTCGATGCGGCAAGGCGTAACCACACGATCGTGATGAACCGGTTCCGGAGCTAATCGGACTTTCTCAAGCGCGACGGAGGCAGATCCCTTGGCGATTTCAGTGGCCAGGTCGGCGACCCTCGGCACTTCCTCCAGCGACAGAATCGAACTTGCCGCGAATCCCCAGGCTCCGTGATAGAGCACGCGCACCCCAAAGCCGATGTCCCGAACATCGTTGATCGAAGCGATCCTGCGGTCTTCGCCCTCAATATGCTCGGTGATGCTGTCTTGAATGCGAATGTCGCTATACTCCGCGCCTGAGGCGACAATACGTTTCAACGCAAGCTCGGCGAATTCATCCCAGGTCGGAGAGCTCATGGCGATCACTCTCGAATTGAATGAAGGGATGGATCAGTATAACAGGGCGACGGAGAGAAGGGTGAGTCGAGGTTTATGACCTAATTTGGGAACGCCGTCTAAGGAGTCCAGTGATGTCCGTCGAGATGTCCCCTCGCACAATCTGAAGGATACAAACTCTTTTGCCGCACGTGGCCCACCAGAGTGTGGCTCCCTTGCTGGGCCAGCCGATGAATAGCGACGATCCTCAGCCTCGGCCAAGGAAGCAAGAGAACTAGATACTCGTCCCCGTCCGAGTCGCCTCCACAAACTGTTCGCTCGACTCGTCGAGGGCGCGCCCCCGTCGTCCCTTGGCCGGCAGAATAAAGAGCTGCTTGGCATCGAGATTCTTCATTTCTTGTGGAGCTGACGGAAGCGTCATCTCGTAGGTCGGTCGGCGCTGGTGATCAGCGATCTGGAGTTTGGGATTGTAGACGCTGTTGAACTTCCACAGCATCTTGATGAAGTTAGTCTGCCCACGCATCAAATGTCCGGCTGCGATCTTCGCCGTCCCCTTGAGCGCGGCCCAGCCGAGATGTTTCTTGTTCAAGACCTGTTGTGTCTTGACAAGTTCTTCATAAAACTCCGGCAGCGGCATTTTCGTCGGCAGCACGGCATGTTGAATGTCGAACAGCCGGTAATCTCTCGTCTGGAACTTGCGTGATTCGGTATGCCAGCTTTCGGTGCCGGGATAGGGTGTGTTCACGCTGATGTTCACGATTTCCGGGATCTCCAAGCACCATTGCCGAACGGTCTCGAACCGTTGCCGATCCCAGTCCGGATCCGCGATCAAATTGATGGCGACGGTAATGCCGAGCGATCGAGCAAACTCCAGCGCTTCAAAGTTTCGGCCCAGTGAGATACGCTTACGGTGCATCTTGAGGCCCTCTTCATCAATGGCCTCAACGCCCAAGAACATGTACTGGAGCCCGAGCTTTTTCCAAAACTGAAAGACTTCTTTATTGCGCAGCAAGACGTCGCCACGCGTTTCCATGTAGTACTGTTTCTTGATTCCGCGACGAGCGACGGCTTCGCCGATCTCCATGCCCTGCTTGGCTTGAATAAAGGCCACATCGTCTACCAGAAAGATACCCGGTTCCTGAACCTGTTCGAGCTCTTCCACCGCCCTTTCGGTGCTGACCGTTCGATAGCTGCGCCCATAAAACGTCCAGGCGCTGCAGAATGAACAATCCCACGGACAGCCTCGTGCAAATTCGACGGAGGCACAGGGATCCAGCACGCCGATGAAATACTTGTGCCGGTTCCGGAGCAGATCACGCGCAGGTCGGACACTGTCCAAATTTTCGATGAACTGGGCTGGTGGTCCCTCTCCATCCAGGGTCACTACACCGGGAACTTTGGTGATCGCCTTGCGGTCGTGCTCCACCGCTTCGAGCAACTTGGGGGCCGCCACTTCGCCTTCGCCCTTCAGCACACAATCGAGCGCACCGTTGGCATGCTCCAAAAAGTCCCTCGCCACAAATGAGGCACTATGCCCCCCAACGAAGACAAAGGCATTCGGCAACAGGCTCTTGGTCAGTTTCACGAGATCGACGATCTCTGGGACATTCGCCAGATAGTTGCAGCCAAACGCCACTGCATCCGGCTTCCAGCTGGTGATGAGTGCCTCGTAGTCTTTCCAGGTATCCGCCTGCAGATCGATCAGACGAACGTCATGCCCCGCTTGGCGACAGGCCTGCGCGACCATCTCGAGGCCGAGCGGCTCCAGGCGGAGATAAATCTTCGTGTACATCAGCGGACCGGGATGGACTGCGAGGAACTTCATGGTCCCCAACCTCCTCGTCTATAGCACGCTAGGCCTGGCACAACCGTTCGTGAATACGAAGGACTGATCAGGCCCACTTGGTTACTGGTGATGTGATAGTCGATGCGGGGACGGATTCTGACAGAATGCACGCAGCGGTGCAACCCTTAAGTGCGCAAGACTTAAGATGATTCATATGAAACTCCCTCGACTCGTCTGGCTTTTCTTTGATCAAGTGCTTACCATGCCCGCCATGCTGCCTTCCGAACGAACCATGCGCCAGCGGATCATTGAACTCCTGGCTGACTCTCGGATGACGACCTCTCAACTCGCCCGATCCCTAGGCATCCCCGAGCGGCAGGTGGAGGAACACCTAGCTCATGTGGTAAAAACTGTCCTTCGAGACAGGTCACGGCGATTTCTCCGTGAACCGTCCAGCTGCCTGGACTGTAGATTTATGTTTCGCGATCGTACACGCCTGACACGACCAAGCCGTTGCCCACACTGTCGCAGTGAAGGGATTACTCCCGCACGCTACCATATTGAATCACTCGTATCTGGCACGACGCATGACAGCCCGATGGCGTCACGCCGAAGCGATAATGGGAAAGGATATTTATGAAGACAGCGCGCTTCGTCCTCTGTGCCCTCTGCATCACCGTGTTATTCGGCTGTTCCGACAAGGCAAAGGAACTGTTGGAGACTGCCGCGTTCGAGGAAAGCCAAAGCAATTTTCCACACGCACTGGAGATCTACCAAGAACTGGCTCGCGCCTATCCTGAAAGTAGAGAAGGGGAAATTGCGCGTGCCCGGATTGCCGATCTAAAGTCTAGGCAATAGGCACTGGAGTGCTGCAGCAAGGGCTTCACGTCCTCCTTCTCTCTATAGAGATTGCCTAGAGCTGGGCTCTGTATCCTACTTTTGCCCCCTCCCTCCCCCTCTTTCGTTGCATGGCATGTTTCGCCTCATCCTCTAAGGTTGTCAGAGGGCAATGATGAGATAGGGCTGAACCAAATCAGGGGGGAGAACATGAAGACCTATACAGTTCGCAAGAAGTTACGGACTTCCGCTCGATGCCAGCTCTGCTACTTCTGTGACGGATCCCTCACCACCGGGATCGTATGGGATCTATCAGAAGGAGGCTGGCGCGCGGCTGGAGAACGTCCCGTTCATGCTGGAACTGAATCGACCGTCTATATGACCATTCTTGAAGGAGACCAGCCGCATAACATCCTCATCGATGCCGCTGTTGTACGCTGGTCGGATGGTCAAATTGCAGGTTGGGAAATCCTCCGGATTGATGAAGCGAACCGAACCCGGTTGACCCACTTCGTCGAAAAGCTCAGATCGGCCAGCCCAACAGAGGAAATCTTGACGGGCTCACGCTCTTGATCCAGCCATATTGGCCTGGCCTCCGCTTAGGACTGAGTAGCGCTATCGGGTGTCGGACGAGGGAACCATGGGAAAAAGACATTGGTCGTCGCCTGATAGGCTTTATACTCCTCTCCACGAGTGGAGAGGGCTTCCCGTTCCGCTCGTGGAATACCGGTGACTCTGAACAATAACCACCCCATGCCGATGGGGCCTACCCAGGTAAACAACCAGCCAGGAGCTCCCAGGGTCATCACCACATAGGAACACCAGTGCAGCCAGTCAAAGAAGTAATTCGGATGCCGTGAATAACGCCAGAGCCCTTCCCGGCAGACACGCCCCTGATTCCTTGGATCGGCCCGGAAATAGGCAAGCTGCCGATCAGCCTTCGCCTCCCAGGACACCGCCAGCCCCCAGATCAACAGTCCGAGCATTTCCACGATCGATGACGGAATTCGTGGGTTCCACAACACCACGAGAAACGGAAGGGAAAATACCGCCACAGACACCGCCTTCCATTGGAAATAGACGAACATATTGACCGACTCGGAATCACCCCATTCCTTCCGCAAACGACGATAGCGATTATCCTCTGGTTGCCCGGTTATGCGTTGCGAATAAATGTGGTGCCCCAGTCGCCCAGCATACATCAGCACCAGCATTGCCGTGAGCAGGATACGTTCAATGCCCACGGAGGCTTGCGTGATATACAAGAGCACCGAGGCAATCAGGCCCACACACCACCCTACATCCCCGATTGCGGCATTTTTGGTCTTCCGTTGCACGAACCACAGAATCACCATCAGGACCGCCACTGTGATATAGGCGATCACGACCAGCGACAGCGGATCCGCTTCACCCAGCCCATCTTGAGTTCCCATATTCCTACCCTTTATGCCAAGGTTGATTCATAATCCCACAGGTCGCCCTCTTGCTGCATCCGGTCCTGTAACCACTCACGGAAGCCCGGAATGGGAAACGACAGGAGCGCCTGGATCTTCTCACAATTCAAGGACAGATCTGGTGGTCGCGGCGCACCCGTATGATCGGTGGATGCCCCTTCAATGAGATGCCCCTGCAGCTCAGGATACCAGGCCAGCAGTGCCTGACCAATTTCCCACCGAGATAGTCGATCTCGACCACCTAAGTGATAGAGACCCGAGGCCTCTCGATTCACTAATTCCCAGACCGCCCTCGCAATCACCCCAGCCGGCAAGGGGCATCGGAACTCGTCGCCATAGAGCGTCATGGTTTTGCCACTCTTGGCCACCCGACTCATATCTTCGACAAAACTCCGATCACCATTCAGCGAGGTGCCCGCCGTCAGCACAATGCGCACCACTGTATGTCTTGGATTCTGCAGCACTCGCTGTTCAGCTTCAAGCTTGGTTTGACCATAGACATTGATCGGATTGGGGTCATCCGTCTCTCGATACCACCCAGCCCGTCCATCAAAGACTTCGCCGCTCGACAGGAAGACAAAGGGGATCTTCTCGGAGCGGCAAGCGAGATGCGCCGTGGCTTCGACATTGATGCGTCGGGCCTGCTGCGGATCGCTTTCACAATCCTTTGTTCGGCTCAACGCCGCACAATGAATGACCACGCTTGGGTTGAGGGCCTGCCAGACCTGCTCGACAGCTCCCTGGTCTGTCAGATCTAGATCAGCCCGGCTAAGGCTACGCACCTCCCACCCGGGAACCCATCGAGTGGCACTCCTGACAACGTACTGTCCGATCAACCCCGCTGCTCCGGTAATCACGGCACACCGTGTCATGGCAACTCTCTCGTAAGACCCTGCACGGCTTGGAAGAGCATCTCGTCAGACGTTCCAATGAATCAATCATGGACCACACATTCGACACTTCGCCATCGTAACCCACTGCCAGGTTCGATTTGAAGGGAGAATCTGCACCGCCTCTGAGACCACTTGGAGAAGGTATGATGACCAGCAGCTACGATATGGATGGCAGAATGCTCTAACCGCTGGCGAGCTTGTGCCTCTGGTAGAGAAATCAGGCGAGGGGAGGATGTCGTTGCTGCCTGTATTCGTTCTCTGATTATGCGGCCTTCGATGTGACGTCCTTGGTGACTTGGACCGGCCCCAGCCAGCGAATGAGGACCGCTTCGAGAGCCTTCTTGATCACTGGCTTGCTCAGGAAGTCATCCATCCCTGAAGCCAAACACCGATCACGATCCTCCTGCATCGCATTGGCGGTCATCGCGATGACGGGAAGACGGGACAGATCGTTGCCAGCTCGGCACTGACACTCTTCCTGACCGCGGATAGCCCTTGTCGCTTCAAGCCCGTCCATCTCAGGCATCTGGCAATCCATAAATACCAATGCATAGGGAATGCGAGCGATGGATTCGACCGCTTCACGTCCATTGGCTGCCACATTGACCCGATACCCGAGTTTTTCAAGCATGTTCGCCGCCACCTTTTGATTGACCGGATTGTCATCAACAACCAAGATCACAGGCTTGGTTCGTGTCTGCGCTTCCGAAAGGCTATGCCGAGTAATGATCGAAGTGGCCTGCTGAGTAGTCGGAGCGCCAGCCTCCGAAACACTTCCCAACACAACGCTGAGGCATTCGTATAACAGTGTCTGCCGGATGGGTTTCGTGAGGTAGGCAGCGATACCGGCATGCTGAGCCTTTCTGGCATCGCCGCGCTGACCGACCGATGTCAAAAGAACGAGGCGTGTCGCACTGATCCGAGGGTCCGATTTGATTTGTCGAGCCAATTCCAGCCCATCCATATTGGGCATCTGCATATCCAAGATCGCCAAATCAGGAAGACTCTGCCGACCAGCCGCGTGACGCAAACGCTCCAGAGCTTGAAACCCATCCGCCGCACTTTCACAAATCACACCTTGTTTGTGGAGACTCTGCTCAAGTACCTGCCGATTCGTAAGATGATCATCCACAATCAACACTCGACGGCCTCGTAGGGCCGTGTGCGGCAATACAGCTGCGTACGCCTCTTCCGCTCGTAGGGGGAAAGTCCCCGTGAACCAAAAGACACTCCCTTCTCCAACCTTACTGCGGACCCCGATCCTCCCTCCCATCATCCCAACGAGCTGCCTACAGATGGCAAGACCCAACCCAGTCCCACCGTACTTTCTTGTGTTCGAACCGTCGGCTTGCGTGAACGGTTGAAACAACTTTGTCTGCTGCTCCGGGGCGATGCCGACTCCGGTATCCGACACTTCAAACCGCAATGTCCGGTACGATGAATCCGAACGAGCCGCGGTCCCCTCGTCAGGCTCTAGGCTCACCGTCACCACGACCTCGCCCTGCTCCGTAAATTTGACGGCATTCCCGATCAAATTCACCAAGATCTGACGGAGGCGACCAGGATCGCCTCGGAGAGTCGTCGGTACGCCGACATGCACCAGACTGGTTAGTTCAAGCCCCTTGGCATAGGCCGGTTCTCCGAGCAGACCGATAGCATCCTCCACGGTGGTGTAAAGATCGAAGTTGAGATCTTCCAAATCAAGCTTTCCAGCCTCAATTTTTGAGAAATCGAGAATTTCGTTGATAATACCCAGTAAATGCTCGCCGGATACGCGTACAACTTCGGCATATTCACGTTGTTGTGTATTCAACGGAGTATCGAGCAGCAATCCGGTCATCCCAATCACGCCGTTCATCGGGGTCCTGATTTCATGGCTCATCGTCGCCAGAAACTCCGCCTTGATTTTGACGGCCTCAAGGGCTTTATCTCTGGCTACCGCCAGCTCCTTATTTTTCCGTTCGAGCTCCTGTGCCGCTTGTGCCAATCTTGCCTCCGACAACTTGCGCTCCGTAATATCGGTCATCGCGCCCATCATGCGAACAGGACGACCCTGCGCATCCCACGCCACCACTTTCCCGCGCATCGCGAACCATTTCCACTCACCAGAGCGGTGGCGGACACGATGTTCGACCATATACCCAGCACTTTCCCCTTCCAGATGGCGGTTCAGGGCCTGTTCGACCCATGCACGATCGTCCTGATGAATGCGATTTTTCCAATCGAACATATTGTTCAATGGGATCTCCTGATCCTCAAGACCCAAAAGGCGAACCCAACTGGGACTGTAGTAGGCCTGCTTCGTCGATAAATTCCAGTCCCACAGTCCATCGGTGGCAACATCGAGTGTGAGCCGGAGGCGGGTCTCACTAGTTTGGAGCGCTTCTTCAGCCTGCTTGCGGGCGGTGATGTCGGTATGCGAACCGAGGAGACGAACACATCGCCCATCCGGTTCTGTGACGAAGGTAGCCCGTGCCTCGATCCAACGGTAGGAACCGTCCTTGTGTTGAAGTCGGAAGTCCTGTCGATAGTCCCCTTCTGGGTGGACGAGATAGGCCTGTACATAGGCGATCGCCCTGGCATGGTCGTCGGGGTGAAGTCGATGCTCCCAGGTGTCAAATGTGTCCGGAAGCTCTGTTTCTTCGTACCCAAGCTGCCGCTTCCACTCTCGCGAGAATCGAACCTCATGGGTCTCCGTGTTCCAATCCCACAATCCGGTATTGGATGCATCAAGGGCCTGGCGGAGTTTCTCCTCGGAGGACCGCAGTAATACCTCCGTTCGTTTGCGCTCGGTGACGACCTCCGTAAACATGATGAGGCCGCCGATGGCACCCGTGGTCTCCTGCCAAGGACGCACCTCCCATCGGAGCCAGTCTTCGGAGCCGTCTGCGCGAACGAACCGATCTTCTTCACAGCGTTCCACGGCCCCGCCCAAACAGCGCCGATGGATTGCTTGCCATTCTTCCATTAATCGAATTTCCGGGAACACGTCGTAGTGGTGTTTGCCGATGAGATTCCAGTTGCCAAGTCGGTAGTCCTGCAACCACCGACGGCTGACAGCGAGATATCGGAGATCCTTGTCCAGCATTGCGACCGCTGCGGGCGTATGCTCGACAAAGGATTTGAGTAAGTCACGGCTTCGAGCCAGTGTCTCTTCGGCCTGCTTGCGGGCGGTAATATCATGAGTAATGGCAAGATGCTCTGTGTGACCTGTGACCGGATTCATGAACGGGACTGCGTAGGTTTCCATCCATCGTCTCGTTCCCTGGAATCCTTGAATCTCGAACTCAAGCGTTCGCGACGCTCCCTTGATCACCGCTTGGTGCATTTCGATGAATGAAGCCCGGTGCTCGGGTACGACCAGATCGAAGACAGAGCATCCGATCGCCTCTTCCTCCTTATCCGCCTCGATCATGTGCAGTCCGATCGGATTCATGTGCAGCAGGGCCCCGTCCGACGCAACGCGCTTGATACACCCAGGTCCCGTCTTCAGCATTAGTGAGAGAAGCACTTCCCGTTTGAGTCGCTCTTCTTCCTCTCGCTTGCGCTCGGTAACGTCCGTATAGGTGCCGAGGATGCGGAAGGGTGCACCATCGTGAGTCCGCGAAAAGATCTTTCCTCGTGCGACAATCCATTTATATGACCCATCCTTGCACCGCATGCGGTAGTCAGTGGCGCACATAGGACTCTCGCCTCGGACCAGATGATGCATAGCGGCCAGGACTTTCGAACGATCGTCCGAATGGATCAGAGAACACCACTCATCGAAATGCTTTTCAACGTCACCCTGCGGATAACCGAACAGATCCATCCACCCGCCCGAGAAGGTGATCCTGTTCGTGGTGACATCCCAATCCCATAGGCCGACGCCGCTCCCTTCCAAGGCGAACGCCCAGGGCTCGGCGCTGGGAGGTCTCCCCCATGAGTCAGCTTCGTCAGCGCGCCAATCAGTCATGAGAGCACCATATACGGGGGAAGGGGGGGGACGCACACGTTGAATGGGATAGGTTCTTCACGGGAAGGGGGGAAAGGCGGGAACGGTATCGATTCCTGAACGAACCTGCGGTCATGCGTCGCTCCGTGGAATCACCTGCCTGACGATGCTGAGCCGAACTGGCCCACACCGATCGGCAGAGACCTGAGCCGCATAGAACCGGTCCCAATACCATCGCCTGTCATTGAAGACTCGATGGTGCTCTTCTCTGCGCGCTGTTCATATCGGCATGATCATTAAAGAACTTGAATGGATTGGAGCCAGGCTCTGATAGTTTTCCTCCTTATCCTCCGATCGCTTCTGTCTTCTCATTCTAACGGATAAGAGCAGATACGTTAGGCGTCAACGGTAGATGACATGACGGTATACGGTGAGGCAATGGACCCGCTGGTGCAGGCTCCCCGATGAACCCGGCAGCAGGCCGGAGCGCGCCCTGACGGCCGAGGTGCACACGATTACCGCGTGAGTTTGCGGTATCGAATCCGATGCGGCTGATCGGCATCTTTGCCCAAGCGTTTCTTCCGGTCCGCTTCGTATTCGCTATAGTTCCCTTCGAACCACACGACTTTGCTGTCACCTTCAAAGGCCAGGATGTGCGTGGCGATGCGGTCGAGGAACCACCGGTCGTGGCTGCTGATCACGGCGCAGCCGGCGAAACTTTCGAGCCCTTCTTCAAGCGCACGTAACGTATTCACATCAAGATCGTTCGTCGGCTCGTCGAGGATAATCAGATTCGCACCTTCCTTGAGCATCCGTGCGAGATGAACGCGATTGCGCTCGCCCCCCGACAGATCCTTCACTTTCTTTTGTTGATCCGTCCCGGCAAAGTTGAACCGGGCACAATACCCGCGGGCATTCACTTCCGCTTTGCCGAGCGTGATCGTCTCTTGTCCATCGGAAATAATCTCGTACACCGACTTGTTCCCATCCAGACTGCGATCCTGATCGACGTAGCCGAGCTTCACCGTCTCGCCAACCTTGATCGTGCCGGCATCCGGCTTCTCCTTGCCGATGATCATCTTGAACATCGTGGTTTTTCCCGCACCGTTGGGACCAACCACGCCCACAATGCCGCCTTTCGGCAAGCTGAAATTCACATTTTCATACAGCACTTTGTCACCGAAGCTCTTGCCGATTCCATTCGCTTCCACAACGACGTCACCCAAACGAGGCCCCGGCGGAATATAGATCTCCAGATCTTCCGCCACCTGCTCCTGCTTTTGATTGACGAGTTCCTCGTAACGGCTCAACCGCGCTTTACCCTTGGACTGCCGGGCCTTCGGCGACATGCGGATCCATTCCAATTCATGTTCCAGCGTCTTCTTCCGCTTCGACTCGGCCTTTTCCTCTTTCTCCAACCGATCCTTCTTCTGCTCCAACCAGGAGCTGTAGTTGCCCTGGAAGGGAATCCCATGGCCTCGGTCCAACTCCAAAATCCAGCCAGCCACATTGTCCAAAAAGTACCGGTCGTGCGTCACCGCGATGACCGTACCCCTATACTGTTGCAGGTGCTGCTCAAGCCACTGAACCGATTCAGCATCGAGATGGTTCGTCGGCTCGTCGAGCAAGAGAATATCCGGTTCTTGAATCATCAGGCGACAGAGCGCGACTCGGCGTTTTTCTCCGCCAGAGAGCGTCCCAACCTTCTGATCGGCTGGCGGACAGCGCAAGGCGTCCATTGCGATATCGAGCTGGTTCTCCAGTTCCCAGCCGTTCGCCGCCTCGATCTTTTCTTGCAGCTGCGCCTGTTTGTCGAGCAGCTTTTCCATCGTATCGGGATCAGCAGATCCAATCTGGTTGCTCACGTCCTCGTATTCCTTCATCAAGGCGACCAGTTCGTGCTTCCCCTCTTCCACCACCTCCTTGACCGTCTTGTTCGGATCGAGCTGCGGTTCCTGTTCGAGCAAACCTACGCTGTAGCCTTTGGATCTCGTAATCTCGCCCGTGTAGTTCGGATCCACACCTGCGATGATCTTCAACAGCGAACTCTTCCCCGAACCGTTCAAGCCAAGCACGCCGATCTTGGCACCGTAATAGAAACCCAGATAGATCTCCCGCAGCACCTGCCGCTTCGGCGGATAGACCTTCCCCACATTGACGAGTGAAAAAATCACCTGCTTATCGTTCGTGGCCATGAGCGCTACCTTCCCCCCTACTCGGTGTTCTGGTGGTCCTAAATGAAGAGCGCACCATACCAGACAAGGCTTTTGATCACAACTGAACCGGCCTTCATACTGCCTTGAGAGGCAGGGAACTTTGCGATATGGTACCCTGCCATTTCCTACGTAGGAGGCCTCCTTCGAATGCCCAGCGTCTTTCTCAGCTACTCACGCGCAGACCTACCGTTGATCGAGCAACTGGAGGCCCGCCTTCGCGCGTCGTCGTCCGAGATTTCTATCTGGCGTGACCAGGAGAAGATCTATGGCGGGCAGAAATGGCCGAAGGTGTTGGGCGAGGCCATTGCGGATCAGGATGTCTTTCTGCTCGCCTGGTCGAAGCACGCGACCGCATCCCATTTCGTCGAGCTGGAATGGAATACCGCTATCGCGCTCAAGAAGACCATCATCCCCTGCCTACTTGATGGCACGCCCCTGGCTCCCTCGCTCAGAGCGTTTCATGGCTATCCAGTGCGGGATGTCGATGGGCTAGCCACCTCGTTGGCAACTGCGTCGCTGGCTGACCAAAGCAGACGAACGCCCGTCATTCACAAACTGAATGACATCACGGCGACGGAAGGGAACGCTGTGCTCACACAGGCCAAGGCCGTTTTCGCGCAGCAACAATGGACCATTCAAGGAAACGTCTACCAGGCTGCGGGCGATATCCACATCCACCATGAGCCGTCCACGCCAGCCGGAACAGTGAAAGTCAAACCGCTTGTCGAGAAATGGCAGGCTTGGGCGGGATTGGCTGTGGCTGTTCTCACTGCAGCGACGCTCCTCGCAGATCTTCCAGCGAAGTGGAGCGGGTCACCTCCCTTACCTGTGCCTTTAGAGCAACCACATGTGCCCTTCGAGCAACAGCTCTCAGGAACTGTACTGGACGAAGCAACCGGGGAACCTCTACAGGGCGTCGTCATCTCTCTGCCGGATTTCGACATGAAGAAAACGACCGAATCAAATGGACACTTTCAGTTTCGGGTCACGAAGGAAAAACAAGCTCGGATCAAATTCGCAGCCCAGAAGAACGGCTACAAGAGTTACACAAACTACGCCACCCTGGGGAATACGGATCTCCGTTTCCCCATGGAGAAGGGGGAATAATGCGTACAAGGACCTCCTTGATTGTGCTCGTCCTGATGCTTCTGATGTCGGGAGGATTCGCGCGTGCAGAGAACTGGTTGCAGGGCCAAGTCCTGGAACAGTACGGCGACACGAAAAGACCGGCAACCGGTGCCCAGGTTTGGATCGTGAATGTCGGCAATCCTTATCTGACGCAATCGGACGGAGGCTATCGTGTGCTGGTACCCGATGCCATTCGAATCGGACAAACTATCGCGCTGTACGTCAAACGGAAGGGGTGGGCGATTGCTACACCCCTGGCCGGAAAAGTACAGCTCTCCTCTGAGCTCACGAGCGACATTGTCCTCGCGCCCGAGGCCTCTCCGGAATTTCTTTCACCGGCACAGGTTGACAAGCTCCTAGAGAGCCTGCCGGAGAAGCTCAAGAAACAGGTCACACTGAAAGGCAAGGACGGTGAGGTTGACTCAGTGCAGGTGGTGAAGGAATATGCGGCCACCCACGGACTGCCGGAACAAGAGGTCAGAGCCAAGGTCGAAGCGTTGGTCAGGCAATACGAGCAATCGGGTGACCGAGGGAAACAGTGCCTCGCCGCCATCTATCACAAGCACCTCAAACAAGCCGCTACGTGCCGCCAGGAAAACACGATCAGCAAGCTGGACCTGCTCAACCGGAAAAGCCAGGAGGTTGAAACTCTGTCCCGTTCGCTCCAGAAAAGCGACGCACCTCGAGAACCTAGTGTTGCAGGTAGATTCCTGGCGGCCATCCGAGGGCAGGCCGAATCCCAACCCGTTCTCTGGACCGACTCACGACGCAATCGATCGGGGTTGTTCCTTGCCGGTGAGCCCCCGACCAAGATCGCCGATCCCACTCAATTGGAAGAGGCCAGGCGCCAGCTCATCCAGCTCACGGAAGATGTCGTGGAGGATTTCCGGCTCGCGGGACATGCGTATTACGCGAATTACGAGTTTGATCAGGCGTTGGCGGCCTATCAGGAGGGCCTGCGGCATGTGCCCAAACAAGAGATGCCGACCCTCTGGGCCACCCTCATGATCGACATCGGCAACACGCAGCGACAGATCGCCGTTCGGTCGGAGGAGGCAGCCCTTCATCAGAATCTCCGTGCCGCAGCCGTGGCCTTACGAGATGCCTGTACCGTGTACTCGAAGAAGGATTTTCCGGAGTTGTGGGCCAAGATCCAGAACAACTTGGGCAACGCGCTCCAGGAAGACGCCGAGCGCACCAGCGGACCGGAGGGGGCGAAGCTCCTCCGCGAGGCCGACGAAGCCTATCGGAAAGCCCAATCGGTCTCTCCGATGCAGACGCCGTAAGAGACAACGAGGAAACTCTCGAAAATGTACGTGATACACATCGTACGCTTCATCACCTTGCTCGTCTTCATGGTCACGACTCTGGAAGGGCTCGCGCAAGCTGAGAACTGGCTACAGGGGCAAATACTTGAGAATCACGGTGACACGAAGAAACCGGCAGCCGGCGCGCAGGTCTGGATCGTGAACGTCGGCAATCCCTATCTGACGCAGGTGGATGGAGGCTATCGTGTGCTGGTGCCCGATGCATACCGGATCGGACAAACCATCGTGCTCTATGTCAAGCGCAGGGGGTGGGCGATTGCCACGCCGGTCGGTGGAAAAGTGGAGCTGAAGAAAGATTTCACAAGCGACATCGTCCTCTCGCCGGAAGCGTCTTCGGAATTTCTGTCCCCTGCACAGCTCGACAAGCTCTTGGAGAGCTTACCAGACAAGCTGAAAGGCCAGATCAAACCTGATGGCAAAGAGGGAAGCGCAGATCCGGCACAAGTGGTGAAAGACTATGCGAGCGAACATGGACTGCCCGAGGGAGAGGTGAACGCAAAGGTTGCCGCCCTCGTGAAGCAATACGAGCAATCGAGCGACTTGGGCAAGCAATGCCTTGCCGCGATCTATCGAAAGGATTTGAAACAGGCGGCGACACGATGCGAGCAGAATGCGACCGGCAAGGTGGAGTTGCTCAAGAAGAAGCGTCAGGAGGTTGAGACCCTATCCAAGGGCCATTTAAGAAGTGACTGTCCCGTTGAACCCTCGTTTGTATATGTGTCAGACAAAGTGATTCGCGTGACCAACTCTGGCAAGCGATTCCAACCCAACACCGAGACACGAGAGAGTCGCGTCCCACGCTTTGTGGTATCGCCCACTGGCAAACCTACCCCAGAACAATTAGATGAGGCGAAGCGCCAACTCCTCAAGCTCACCGAGGAAGTAGTGGCGGAATTCAAAGCCACCGGTGATACCTATTACGCCAACTACCAATTCGACAAGGCACTTGTCTCATACAAAGAAGGCTTCAGTTATGTCGAGATGAAAGACCTTCCGACCCTCTGGGCAGACATGCAATGGCTGATTGGCGTGGCGAATTGGCAAATAGGCATCAGAACAAAAGACGCTGCCATTCAGGAGCATTTGGCAGAAGCGGTGAATAGATATGGTGCGGCGCAAACTATCTATACAAAGACGGAGTTTCCCAAAGCCTGGGCTGAAATCGAGAACGCCCTGGGCGCTGCACTGAATGGCCAAGGCACCCGCACCGGCGGCGAGGCCGGTACGCAGCTCCTTGCCCAGGCTGTCGCGGCCTATCACGAGGCCCTCACGGTCTACACGAAAGAGGCGCTCCCGCAAGACTGGGCCATGACCCAGAACAACCTCGGTGGCGTGCTGCAGGAGCAAGGCACGCGCGCCAGTGGCGAGGCCGGCATGCAGCTCCTCGCCCAGGCCGTCGCGGCCTATCGGGCCGCCTTGACCGTCTACACCAAAGACCAGCTGCCCCAAGACTGGGCCATGACCCAGAATAATCTCGGCGTCGTGCTGCGCGACCAAGGCAGCCGCACCGGCGGCGAGGCCGGCACACAGCTCCTCGCCCAAGCCGTCGCGGCCTATCGAGCCGCCTTGACCGTCCGCACAAAAGACACGCTCCCGCAGCAGTGGGCCGGGACCCAGATGAACCTCGGCGTCGTGCTGAAGGAGCAAGGCACGCACATCAGCGGCGAGGCCGGCATGCAGCTCCTCGCCCAAGCCGTCGCGGCCTATCAAGCCGCCTTGACCGTCTACACCAAAGACCAGCTGCCCCAAGACTGGGCCAAGACCCAGAACAATCTCGGCATTGTGCTGCGCAACCAAGGCAGCCGCACCGACGGCGAGGCCGGTACGCAGCTCCTTGGCCAGGCCGTCGTGGCCTATCAAGCCGCCTTGACCGTCCGCACCAAAGACCAGCTGCCCCAAGACTGGGCCATGACCCAGAACAATCTCGGCATTGTGCTGCGCAACCAAGGGGTCAGGGCCAGCGGAACGGATAGCACGCACCTCCTCCAAGCAGCCGAGGCCGCCTATCGCGAGACCCTCACGGTCTACACGAAAGACGCGCTCCCGCAGGACTGGGCCATGATTCAGAACAACCTCGGCCTCGTACTGAGCGACCAAGGGCGGCGGGCGACCGGGGCCGACAGCATGCGGTTGCTTCAAGCGGCTGAGGCCGCCTACCGCCAGGCCTTGACCGTCCGCACAAGAGACCAGCTGCCCCAAGACTGGACCAGGACCCAGAACAATCTCGGCATTGTGCTGCACAACCAAGGGGTCAGGGCCAGCGGAACGGATAGCACGCACCTCCTCCAAGCAGCCGAGGCCGCCTATCGCGAGACCCTCACGGTCTACACGAAAGACGCGCTCCCGCAGGACTGGGCCATGATTCAGAACAACCTCGGCCTCGTACTGAGCGACCAAGGGCGGCGGGCGACCGGGGCCGACAGCATGCGGTTGCTTCAAGCGGCTGAGGCCGCCTACCGCCAGGCCTTGACGGTCTACACGAAAGCGTTGCTCCCCCAAGATTGGGCCAGAACCCAGATGAATCTCGGCACCGTGCTCAGCGACCAAGGGGTCCGGGTCAGCGGAATGGACAGTACGCGCCTCCTCCAGGCAGCCGAGGCCGCGTTACTCGAGACCTTCACGGTCTACACAAAGGAACAGTTTCCACAAGCCTGGATCGATACTTCCGGCAGTCTCACAGAAACTTTGTTCCTTAGTAGCCAATTCGCCAAGACACGCGATCACCTCGCGATGTTACTAGACCACCCAGATCTGGGACCTTCAAATGGTATCGCCTTACTTGCCATTGGAATTTCGAATTCAGTGGCTCTTGGAACCGTCGAGCGAACACAGACAGAGTTGGCAAGGACCTTGTCCCTACTCTCTCAACAAGGCTCGGATTTCTTTTTGACGTGGGACTTCAGCTCAATCATTACCTTCATCGACAAGAATCCGATCTTTGCCAAGCACCGCCGATGGCTCATTGAGCTGATCAAGTCATTTGAGAACGGGCAGCGGGATGAAATATTAACTGCTGTCCAAACCGCGAGAGCGGCTTTTCGAAAGGCTACGAAACCCTAGGCGGAAGGCTTGATTGCCTGGCGCTTTCTTGCCTGGGTTAGGATGCAGTTGATCTCTTTACTAGATCCCCAGCTCTTCCGACCACCGCACTTCAGATTCGTCGAGAAGCTCTTCCAAACAAGTAAAGCAGGAGAAGGGAAATCGATCGACGGGGATCGCGCAGACTTCTCCGACCGGCGACTCTTCCAGTGCCGGACCGCCACACTCTTTGTGAATCAAGACGAGCATCGGATGTCTCTCACCCCTTGGCCCAATAGTATCATGATCCGGGTTTACTGAGCCGCTGTTCGCACTGTGGTCAGGCTTTCCTGATTCGCGACACCATATCGCACATCTTTTCTCATTATAGCGATCACTTTTGCACCTTGCACGTCATCACTGAAGGAAGAAGAAATCAGAAATAAGTGATTGGCCGGCGACGCGACTTTTGGTACAGTGCTGGGCCGAATTGTCGGTAGAATCCTGGTCAGGTTGAGGAGGATCACGCCAAGAATGAGAACGATCATTACGTACAGGCCGCTCAGGCCGTTCCTGGCTATAGAAGGGTGTGCCCTTGCTCTTGTGTTGCTGCTCGCTTCCGGCTGTGCCGTTGCCAAAAGCACATCAGGCCCCATGACGTCCCAACCCGCACAGCAGCCCCAGGGCATACTGCCGCCTGAAGCCTCCTCCCAGACACCGCCTCCTGGAGCCGTTACGGATTCCTCTCCAGATGAGCCATTCGATCCCTTCGCTAAATCGGATGTGGAGGGGATAGAAGAGTATGATCCCTGGGAGCCGATGAATGCCAAATTCTTTGAGTTCAATCGGCAACTCGATCGATGGATACTCAAGCCGGTTGCCAAAGGCTACAACGCCGTTGTCCCGAATATCGTCCAAGTCGGTGTCAGTAACGTCTTCTACAATAGTCGTGTAACCCCGCGACTCCTGAATAACCTGTTCCAAGGGAAATTCAAAGGCGCCGGGATTGAAGCGGGGCGGTTTCTTATTAACACAACGGTTGGGATCGGTGGGTTTTTCGATGTCGCCCAACGGTTCAATCTCACTACACCGGAAGAGGATACCGGGCAGACACTCGGATTTTACGGGGTGAAGCCTGGTCCCTACCTGATGGTGCCGCTGCTAGGCCCCTATACGGTTCGAGACCTTATCGGGTATGGCGGGGATATCGCGCTCAATCCGATTTATTGGCTCATCCTGCCCACCATGCATAACATCCATTCGATTCCGACAGTGGTGGATGTTGATGAACGAGTGGCCACGTATGCCATCTCGATCGGTGCGCGTGCGACAGAGATCGTCAATGACCGTTCGCTGAATCTAGAAAAGTTTCAAGGCGTCGAAGAATCCACCCTAGATCTCTATGCCGCAGTAAGAAATGCCTACCTGCAGAAACGAGCTAAGGCAATCCGTGAATAGCCCCCACTCTGGATCGCGCTGATTTCCAGACAACTCGCGGCCCTAACAACTACCACGCGCAGCTGCCTCTCGGCAGCAGCCGCCATTTTCATTCGCATCTGATTGGCATGAGGATGAGGCCGTTACTGGCTAGTCTGCTGATGAGGCTCACAAAAGAGACCAAGAATCCTGGCAGAACTACCCATAGGGCTAATCTCGACGAGATGGCGAGTTAACCCGAACCACAGATCGCACACAACAGACCGCGGTTCCCATCCCGACCAACCCGAGGATCTTCAGCCGAGATGGGTTACCTTGCTCCGCAAGCAATAGCCTCTTGGAAGCAGCGCAGACAATTCTTACTGGCTCTTCTTCCACACGAATAGGCCGGCCACAAACAGCACGAGCATCACGATGATAAACATGATGAGAGTATCCATCACTACTCCTTTCGTTCGGACCCGTCACGCAACGAACTCAGTAGATAACAGCACACTTCTCAAGGAATGGGATTGGCCGACATCCTTCCCCTGAACTAAGTTGCAGAAGACATCACCATGGTTTGACGTCAAACAACAACTCGGCCCACCGCACCTTCGGGAACCAATGTCGGGCCTATATTTATTCCGCTCATAATCCAGTGTCAAGTAGCTTGCAATCAGTATTGCGACCGTCTGTAGGGAACACTCGCGACGGCGACCCAGAAGCATCATTGATCCATAAGTACATGAAACTCAATGATCTTTTCGCACGTGACCCTATTGCCGACACTCATTTCCCCCTCGGAGGGAAAGCCGGATTAATACCCCCCCAACTTTATTTTTCAAATTTCGAAATGTGATCCATTCGACGACACGCCAGCTCAACACTGTCTTCATCGAGAAATACAGTGGTACTGGAATAGCCCTAGAAGACCTCAGTATCGATGTTTCCTAGAATGGTTCAGAAAGGAAGGAGTGCGGTCGCGTTCGCTTCGGATGCAGCCTCTTGCATCGAACTCTGCTGCGACGCGGTTGATGGTGGTTCGCTGAACGCCGGATAAATTTGGATCGTATAAGTCCGGTCTGGATCCAATGCGATGCGAACCAAGCCGGTTTTACTCAGGTAATCGATGGCCAAGTAAACCTGGTTCCAAGTGAGGTCCGGGCAGAGCCCCACCACTTCCTCCATAGAGCAATCTTTCCCATACTCTTCCAACGCACGATGAACTCGCTCTATGATCGCTGCTACCAGCATGGCGCCTCCTACATAAACAGAGGTAGGTACCCTATCAGCATGATGGATCTTTCCCTATTTCCATCGCGCCTCATTCTTTGAAATATACTTGGCCTTTGCCTGATCGGTGAACTAGGGAAGTCACTAGTCGAACAAGGAGATCTTACTAGCAGTCTGGAGATTGTTGTGGGAGTCGAAATCTCTCTGCGCAACCTAACATAGACTCGGCATTGACCAAGAGATAGCGGAACCGAGATTCCGTGCCGAGGATTGGCAATGCCCGTCTGCACATGGGACTTGGATCGTTCAGAGGCTCATCCCTCTACCCGCCGACAACACCATGTCGGCACACCATCCTGGTGGATCTAGGAGAAACAGGGAGTCCTTCGAGAGATCCACCTGAAGAATCAGCCGAGTAGTGTCGGATGGGAGAAAGAACACCTATTGGAGCGTTCGTCTAGGAGGAGACGCTGACGAGGCCTTCGGCGATCGCATACTTGATTAAGTCCGCAGTGGAATGCAGATTGAGCTCGCCCATTATCCTGAATTTGTGAAACTCAACGGTCTTCACCGAGATATTCAAGATAGAGGCAATCGTCTTGGTCCCTTTCCCCTCCGCAACGAGCTGCAAGACCTCACGTTGCCGTTGAGTCAACGCGGTTACCATCGCCTTGGTCGATGAACCATCTACGGACTGTAGCGTGGCCGCCAACACATCCTTCGTAATCAGTGGAGTCATATAGTGCTGGCCTCGCATAACAGCCTGGATGGCCTGCTTGAGTTCCACGGCCGCCGACCGCTTAATGAGATACCCTGCCGCACCGGCTTTGAAGGCTTCAGTGGCATAGGTAGGAGTCGCGTGCATGGTGAGAAAGATCAGCTTGGTCTCCGGCACCAACTTAGTCAACTGGCGAGCCGCATCCAACCCATTCAGGAGCGGCATAGAGATATCGAGCAACACGATATCGGGACGCAGCTCCTGCGCGGCATTGACCAATGCACGTCCATCTTCTACCATCCCCACCACGTCACCCTCAGCTTCGACCAACTTCCGAAGCCCAGCCAACACGATCGCATGGTCATCTGCCATCAAGATACGTGGCCGTTTCATGGGACCTCCACCTCACAGGGAATCCAGGCACACACCTTTGTCCCTCCCTCCGGGTGAGATCGAATCTGAAAATGCCCGTGCAGTTGTCGTAGCCGTTCTTCCATACTGCTCAACCCCAACCCCCGTTGAAGGGTTTGGTGATCGCTCAAATCGATCCCCTTCCCGTTATCGGTCACGGACAACCCCACGCCTTTCGATGATCCTCGGAGCTGGACCGTCACCGCCGTCGCGTGCGCATGCTTGACCACATTTTGCACACTTTCCTGCATGACGCGGAAGAGACAGGTTGCATGATCGAGAGAAATTGCAGTCGGCACCCCGGCAATCTTGAGTGCAATGGGCAGACCGACACGACGGGACACTTGATGGACATGATCTTCCACCGCGGGACGGAGTCCAGCATGTTCTAGGAGGGAAGGATGCAGCCGATAGGCAAGCGTGTGCACATCATCGGACAATTGTTCCAGCTGCTCACGGAGCGCGGCGAGCGCTTTGGCACAGACACCGAGCACAGGAGCCGGCTGTTGTTCCAACGAGGCGACCTCCAACACCACGGCAGCTAACCGCTGACTCACATCATCGTGCAGCTCTCGAGCGATCCGTTGACGCTCACATTCTTGGGCGTTCAATAGTTTTGAGGTCAACTCTTCCAATTGCACTTGCTGCTGGTGCAGCTCCAACTGATTGCGATGCAACGTCTCTTCCGCTCTTTTGCGTTCCGTCATGTCACGATTGGACTCCAAGGCATAGTCCATTCCGCCATACGTGACCCGCACAAGTCGACTCTCGACAATCACCTGCCGCCCATCCCTGGTGACGTGGGACAGCTCACCGGACCAGCGGCCGTCTCGAGTGAGACACGCTTCCATGTCGGTCACCGTCGACAATGGATTGGTGCTGAGCAGTTCATGACTCCCGCGCCCGATCACCTCATGTGATCGCCAACCATAGAGCTCCTCTGCTCCGTGATTCCAATACACGATTCCTCCGCCGATCTTCCACGCCAAGATGGCATCGCTGGAGTGGTTCAGCATGTCGGCCTGCTGTTTGAGCAGCTCTTCGGTATGCTGGCGCTCTGTGATATCGACAGCCACCCCTCCGAACAAGGCCGACTCTCCCTGATGATCAACGATGGGAAACTTACTGACAAGGGCGTGTCGAACTTCTCCATGCTGGATGAAGGACTCGACAGTGTGCAACGGGACGCCAGTCTCCTGTACTTGCCGATCATTGCGCGTATACGGTTCCGCCACCTGAGTCGGCCACAATTCGTCCGCGGTCTTTCCGTTCCAGTCTTTCCCCTTCAGCAGAGATTCTTGGAAGAGTCGATTCACATACACATATCGACCCTGGGCATCCTTGATCCATGCAAAGCCATGCAAATTATCCATAAATGAAGCAAACCGGCGCTCACTGACTTTTAGGGCCTCCTCGGCCTGTTTGCGCTTCGTAATATCGATCATTGCACCCAGCGTTCGAGTGGGGCGGCGCGCCGGTCCGCCCTGGTCAAACAGGGTCCAGGCTCGAAAGCTGATCCACCGCACGTGGCCATTCGACAGCAGCAGGCGGTGCTCGACCGAATACAACTCGTCGTTCACAGGGTCAGACGCCTGCTCAATCGCCGATCGCACCATGGTGCGATCTTCTGGATGGATCAACTGGATGAACCCTTCCAACGAGGCAGGGGCATCGGATCCGACGCCGTAGATTTCCCGCATCACCGGAGACCAATAGACGTTCCCTGTGCGATGGTCCTGATCAAGAATCCCGAAGTTGGCTAATCGAACGACCTGATCGGACCGTTCCTCCCGTTCATGAAGCGCCTTTTTGGCTTTGACCCGAACCGTCACGTCTTCCGTAGCAATGATGATTCCACCGACTTCATCACTGCGATACCAAGGCCGAACATCCCAGGTAATCCATTGGCTAGAGCCATCACGCTGAAGGAACTGGTCTTCGTCAGCATGTAATACCTCTCCGGCAAGACCTCGCTGGTGGGCATTCCTCCAGCGCACGTGACTGTGCGGGAAGACATCATAGTGCGATCGACCGAGGATCCCGTCTGTGAGGTGGTAATCATCAATCCATCGCCGGCTGGCCGCCAGATACCGCATATCACGATCGAACATCGCAATGGCAGCCGGCGCATGCTCGACGAACAAGCGAAAGCGTTCCTCACTCTCCTGCATCGCCGTATTGGTTCGCTTGAGATCCGCCGTTCGCTCTCGGATACGTTGTTCCAATTCCTCAGCCGTCCGATGCAATGCCTCCTCAGCCTTCTGACGATCGGTAATATCGTTACCGATCGTCAGCACGCAGGGTGTCCCTCTGAGCGTAATCAGGTCTGCAGAGATCAGGAATTGTCGAAGGTCACCGTCCCTGACCCGTACCAATACGTCGAGATTTGTGACGGTCCCTTGCGATCGAAGTCGATCAACCAGTCTGGCTCGGTCTCGCGCGTCTGGCCAGATCCCCAAGAACAAGGTAGTCCGACCGATGACTTCCTCGCGGCGAAACCCGAATGTCTTGAGGCACGCATCGTTGACTTCCAGGCAACGCCCGGTTTCAAGTTCCGTAATACCGATGGGATGGGAACTGAGACGGAAGGCTTCAGCGAAGAACTCGTCTCTGGCTGACTCGGTCACAACTCCTGGCCGATCTCCGACTCGCTGGACCTGAGCACTCGGTCGCGCTCTGATCCACCGCTTCTTCTTCGTAGCTTTTGGTGTCATCACTGGCAATGAATTCTAGTCCACTTACGTAGCTCTCGCAAGATCCGATTCCTGAACACATAAAGATAGGTTGCCGAACATGAGAAACCCTCCCGCACTCGGAAGGAACTAAGGGAAGGACACTGCATTGAGTTGACACACAGGCATCGCCATCATTGCCGAACACGTGGGCAGAGCGATCTGCTATATCCGGAGTCAGAATCTTCCTGTTACCTCCGACCACCAGACGCCAGTAGGATTCAGCCCCGTGTCATGCCTGCTTCAACACCAGTCGCCGAAACAGATCGAGATGTTCGGGGCTGCTCAGCCGATGGTCGCCGGGGATGAGCCGCAGATCAAGCGGGAAACTGGGGTTGAGACGCAACAGCTCATCGGAAAACCTCTGACTCCCCTGCGGTGAGACAACGCTATCTTGCTTCCCATGCAGAATCGTCGTCTTCACATGGCGCACGACATCAAATGTCTTCGTCCAATACTGTTCGCTTTCTTCGACCCACTTCCACGACAACGGCCAGTCTCTATGCAACGGGTCATCATCCCACGGCATCCATCCGGCGGTATGCCAATCATGAAGCCGTTCCTTCTGGATGCTCTTGGCTCGTTCACCCATCATGTTGAACGCGGGTGCAATTAAGATGAGTTCTCCTACAATCGAGAATTCCTGCGCAACCAGCCAGGCAATCCGGCTACCGAGCGAATTGCCGATGATCGTGACGGGCGGACCAGCTTGCATGGATTCGAGGACTGTCCTTGCATCGGTGATCCAATCGGAAAGCGTATAATCCGTAAAGGATCCCTCCGAGTCGCCGAAGCCGCGCACGTCATAACAGCAGAATCCCCATCTTTGCTGCTGACACCATTGCACCAACGCCTTGCTCTTGTTGCCCCAGCGTTTGGAGAGAAAACCCGTGATGAACAGGATCTGTCGTCCTGTCCCATCGAGTCGATCACCTCTGATACGTTTGCCGTCCGCCCCGATCAGCTCAAACGATGTCATGGTCTTATCCCAGCAGCTTCGTGATGAATAGGCTCAGTCGCCGCAACACCGGCTCAGGTATTCCATGCCCGCCGCGAAAACTGTGCCATTCCACAACGAGACCTGATTGAGTCAACGCATCACGGAGACGTTCAGCACCGATATGGGGAAGGATATCGTCTTGTAGGCCATGACTTTGAAAGACCGGTAGACCTTTGCGCTTCGACATCAACGGATTCCAGACAGTCTGCGCCAACAGATTACCGGACAACTGTACCAGGCCGGCGAAGGGATAGTCGGTATGAAGCACGGCATCGCAGGTAAGCATGGCCCCTTGCGAGAATCCACCAATGACCGCTCTCTTGTAGTCGACAGGGAACTGCCGTGGAAGCTCCTTGAGAAATGTGAGTATTCGTTCACGCGCGAGAGCCAGCCCCTGAGGGACCTCTACGGACAGATCGCGAATGCGGCCTGCCTCTCGATCAGCCTGGATGCGTGCAAAGTCGATGATCCACCAAGCCCGCGAGTCGCCGAACCCCATATTGAGCGAGAGCGGCGCTTCAGGAAAGAGCCAGCGGGTCCCACGGGAAACCTGGATCACATCTGCAAGCGGGACCAGGTCGTCACCTGGGGCGCCGAATCCATGGAGCAGGATGACAACCGGACCATCGCCTCCGCCTCTTCCATCTGAGCCGCCGGCGAGTCTGACCTTTAATCCACCGAGTGAGGCTTCGCGCATGCCATCCTCTAGCTGAGATACAGATACTGCAGCAACGCCACCAGACCGTACAACGACGATTCGACGACCGGCTGTTGATAAAGCGGCACAAAGGCACCCTGTTCATTGTCTTCCACTTCGCTGATCACATGCTGAATCTGCTTCACACGAATATCGTGGTCCTTCCCGATACCCAAGGTTTGAACGATTTGTCGGTTGAGTCCCGCCAGCATGGCCGCTTTCGCCTGACTAGCCGATTGATACAGGAGGAACGCTCCGAGGAGCGCGACCAGAACATTGACCGACCAGGACAGTAACAACAAGAGCGGATAGTTCCAGATGTCGAAATACTCGTTACGCGCGGCGATCATGATCAGGAGCGTAATAAAGGGATAGCGGATCAGTCGATTGATCACCTCTGTCCGTTGCGCAATCAGATCCACCACGGCGAGATACTTCAACTTCTCGAATTCCGCGCTCTGCGCCTCCCCCAACCCATAATTGCGCAGGTACTCTTCCTGTACGCGATCGGACCACCCTCCCGTTGAGCTGATCACCCACCCGACCCATCGGCGGCAGAGCATGACCGCATCGAAGACCGCCAGGTTCAGCAGCACAACGATCCCGACGCTGGCAAGCGTCATGAACGAGTCGGCGTTGCAACTCAGAGATCCACGGCAGGGATGGATATATTCTTCGTCCAACACGAAATGCCCGATGGCCCACATCGCTCCCATGTAGAGGATGAACAGGAGAACCGTGCGAGCCATGCCTTGGCTCAGCTGGCTCGCTTCTCGATAGCGGCCCCAGGCCTGGTCGACCTTCATTAAGGTAACCGAGGCAAGTGGATGGTAGACCCGCTGGAGATTCGTCCAAAATGTGCTCGGCGAGAGCCGCTGACGCTTCGCAGTGTTTTCGAACTGAAATTTTTCGTCGATCTGTTCGCTGTTTTTTTTGAGATCGCGGGCACCCTTGACAAACAGGAGGACGGACAGCACCACAACCACCACACGCAGCAACTCGCTCGGCCAAATGCTGACGCCGGCCGTCCACGAAAACGGCTCACCTTCGTCATGTCCGGCCAACAGCGCGTCGGCGCCGCCGGCCACGACAAAAACTGCAAACAGCGCGACGAGCACGACCGCCGTGATGCTCAACACACGAGGATACCTCACGATGCCGGACCAAAGACGCTGGTTGCTCCAAGCCATCAGAATGAACAGCGCGAATCCCACAACCGTCCCCGCCGCTACCGCGGCATTGTCGAATCCGATGCCTTGCCGTAGCTGGCCGTACCCGTCCGTATAGCCCAGATCCGGACGGAGCGGATGAATCGTCCGGATACCTTCTTGTGTGACAAGGCTCAAATCAACCGCACCGTTTCTTCCCACCTCGAACAATCTCGGATGAACTCCGGCATCGTACACACGGTCCTCAGGCATCAGTACAGCATGATACGTCGACCTGCAGGGACCGCTCGTCATGCCAGACGGCTCACGACGACACATGACATGACCGACGGCCTGCAAGGTCGCAAAATAGGTCGACGTCTGATAACTGCTCCGAAAGGGTGGGACATCGCGCTGTAAACCACCATCCAACTGCAGCCCAAACGGCGACGCCATGACCATGTTGCGTGTCCATTTGTACTCACTGGGGTGAAGATGTCGCGCATCCAGACCGACCGTAAAGAAAATGGCGTGCGGGAATGCAGGACGGAGGGCTTTGATAATCAGCAATGAATCATACGGATCAGTTCCAAAAATCCCGATGGCTCGAGCCCCTTCTCCCTCGTCATGGATTCGGTTCACCAACGCCCGCACATAGTCCAACTGACTGGTCCCTTCCGGACGCTCCCGCTGGCTGTCTTTGGCGCTATCGGCACGTGCGGCTTTGTTTTTGTCTTCCCCCGGCACTTCACCATCCAGCCCGCTCAGGTAGCTGTACCGCTGAACATTGAGACGCAACGATTCATAGTCGGCTTGCTGCCGAATTTGAAGATCGACGGCATGGGGAATATCGGAACACCATTGTTTGATCGTTACCGGAACGTCGATCGTCATAAGATCCCGCTCGGAAAAGGTCGCGATCTTCTTGCACGCAGCAGCCCTGAACTCGATCGGGAGCGTCCTTCCGTAGAACGAATCCCATTCACCGATCAGGATCACCGCGTCCCAGCCGAGTCGAACCTGCCGACGTTCTAATTCCTCGACCAGTGATTCGAACAACTGGTCATCCGACCCGATATCATAGGTCAGCCGGATATTTGCACCCGTCAGTCGGCGAGCAAATTCCTGTTCACAAGACGTGTAGGAATCGCAGGTTGAACCTTTCCCACTCCTCGGCTTGAGTCCGTAGGCCAGGAGCCCTTTCATCGCACTACTCCACGGGGAATACAGCTCGATCCAACCGTCAGTGTTCGGCCAGACGCTGATTCCCACATGTGGCTCGCCATAGGACTCTCCCGCCTCGGCCAGGAGCGCCCGAAATGCCGAGGAGCTGTGAGGGCCGAGGATCTTGAAGGTGACCGCCCGTTGCAGTTGCGGATTCAAGCGAACGAGCTTGCGTGTGTCCTCGGTGAGGAGACACTCGCTTTTCGTCTCAGCCTCTCGACAGACGAGCGCTTGAGAGAAGGATGTCAGACTGGCGAGAACGCCTCGACCGAGTGCTTCGTCCGGGAACCAGACGACCAGCACACTGTGCGAGCGCGACGACTCCTCATCACACAGCCTGGTCCGTCTGAGTCGGTACCACTCATAGGGAAGCGCCGACAGAGGACTCTGTGGGTCCCACTCGACAAATGACAGCTGACCTTCCTGTTCAGGCACATAACACGCGACACCGAGTGCCGTACCAATGGCGTACCGATCTCGAAGGCGTGACTCGGTGCTTTCGACATAGGGACCTCCACTGGTCGTCACCAGGAGGACCGTAAGACGCTGGCCCTCCTTGACCCGCTCGGTAATGGCTTGCCGAAGCGACCGGAGCCGTTGTGTGAGTGGAGGGAACGGTGTAGCGGCTGATCGGTTCGTCTTGACTTCCCGTAGGCCCCGCTGCACCGCGGCGACAGGATCTTCCCACAAACGCGCGCGTACCGCTTGCTCTTCAACGGTGGCCCTCATGTCCAGTCCCATGCCGACCGGACGTGAACTGCGCAGCGGTTCCTTAACCAACATGGCTCCCGCCAGCGCCAGCACCAGGGTTAATGCCCCTGCCACGGCAATTTTTGAATCGCTTTGCTTTTTGGCCATCTGGCTTTTAGGAGATGAGTGCCATCATCCAGACACTTGTGCAGCGTCCGTGCGTGACACTCTACATCAGACATCCGAGACTGTGAAGTAGAGAGACAGCGCGATGGACGGTAGAAATAGGGTGGCCTACGGTTCTTACGATGAGCAACTGACTGCTAAAGGCTTACCCCAACTCTCGATGGAGAGAGGGCATACGTTTCCATGCCTGGGTGGTCTTTGAAGGGCTCTTGGAGCAACGTGAAGAGTCGATCGATCTCGGAAAGGTCTTAGCTCTGCGCGTTCTCAATCTCGATTTGGGCCAGGCAATTCCTCAGCACGTACTTGGGATTCACGCGATCCATCGGTCACACCGTTCGTCGTCACGGCTGCCTTCCGCTTGCAACCAAAGCTTGATGCCGTACGGCCCACTTATCAAACCCTTGCATGATCGAGAAAATACTCCCGCGACTTCTCGCTCAAGACGTTCTTCTGCGTGCAACCGGGCCACATGTCAAAACACAATCGTGTAGTCCGCAGGACTCCAACCAACACTAGGGATAGATCCACTGCCACGGCATTGTTGGAGTCGCTTGGCTTCTTTGCCACCTCGCTGCTCGAAGGATACGACGCCTTACGATAAGGCGCCCTGAACCCAGACGCAGCGCCTTACAGGAGCTCGTTAACAGCATGAACCAACAACCCCTTGACGGCCGAGGATGGAGTCTGGACAGAACCTTGTACTCGATCATCATCAGGCCCCAGAATCGATACCCCTCCCCCTATCAGTACACTCGTTTTCGCACGTCTCGCTCATTGCGAAATCGCTCATATTCACTTGTTACATCGAAGACCACCATCAATCGCACGTTGCATTTGCCATCTAGTGCCTCACTGTGCGCAGTAATTCTTCTTTCTGTTTTCGCACACCTCGCTCATCACTGTGTCACCTAAAGCCGTATGGAGTGAAGATAGGGTTTTGAGGAGGTATTTATTTTGCTTCCAGGTCTAGGCAAGAATAGGAAACCGATTGAAAGAAACTCTAGCCGCTCAATCCTGGAGGCAGATCCTGATGGGCAACTCGGCCTTGACTCAAGCAAGTCCAGACAGTTCGGTGATTCGAAACCTTCCCATACAACAGCGAATTGATTGGCTGATGGAACATGCCCGCCGCTATGCCCAGGTCTACCAGAGTCCGGAATCCTTTCTGGCGCGCGAACGGTACAGTGCGAAACATGACACTGCCATCATTGCCCTCAAATGCATGGACGGGCGCCTCAATCTCTCCGTGGCCACCAATACCCCATCCGGAATTATCCAGCCGATCCGCAATATCGGCGGTCGCTTCGACATGGGATGGCCACATTTCGGAGAGGTCATGACAGAGCAGGTCCAGCACATGGTCCGACATGGCCGACGTACGCTGGTCCTGATCAATTACCACTATTCAAAGGGTGATCAACATCGTGGCTGTGCGGGTTGGGGTTATAACACCGATGCCTCCCGGGACCATGCGCTGCGGACCAAACGGCAGGTTGAGGAGGTCTTCGGCTCGGCACACAGCACGGTGTACCCCCTGGTCTGTGGATTCGAAACCGACGAGGACGCTCTGATTCTTCACGGAAGCAACCATCGTGACATCTTGGACCTCTCGACCGTTTCCACACAAGATCTTGCTTCCTTGCCTGCCTCATTGTCTCGGCTGTATCCCGACATGCCCGAAGAGATGCAGGAGGATCTCTTGCCTCTCGTACAGGGCAACATCGCCCATATCGAGGAAATCCGAAAAAGCGACCGCACGCTGGAGATCGTCCATCACGAATGGATGATCGGTATTGGACGCGGGTTCCACTGGCTCCACATGCCGAACCTGGCGCTGATTATCGGCCCATACAGCCCAGAACTTGCCGATCCGCTCAGCAAAGCCGGTGGGATCATTGCGGCCAACATGCGAGACGACCGCATTCCCGATGATGGCTTTCTTCTGCTGGCCGTCGCCCCCTACCAAGAGGTCGGGGTCGATCGTGCACGTGCCACGCTCAAGAGCCGATTTATGGCTGATTTTGCCGCCCACATCATCCGATCAGACCATGCCAAAATTGCGGACAAGATCAATATCCGTAAAGCAGTCCTCTCTTGGCACACGCGCGCACTGGAGCTGATTGTATGAGCAAAAGACTCCCTCGCCATTGGACAATCATGAAACTATTTATCGGGAGTGAACTGATTTCAAGACAGATGACAAGCCACCATAATCGGAGCGGTCAATGACACACAAAGATTCCTTGGCTTGGACTCGCCGGACATTTATGAAAACCTCTCTCGGTGGTGCCCTGCTCGCAGGCTATAAGTTATTGTGGCCATCGGCCGCGCAGGCTGGCAACCTACCCACCACAACCCAACGCCCAGACCGCGAAGTCATACACAATGTTGAGACAGATCCGTTTGGTGTCGCGGGACTAGGAGAGAGCGGCATGAGAAAATCACGCCTTGGATTCGAACTCTGTCCCGGCCGTACACCTGACAGGTAGATCATCAAGCTGATTCAGGATGAACAACTGACTGCCAAGTGTTTCCCCCAGTTCGGTGGCGGGAGGGCGTAGGATTCCATACCCGGCTGGTCGGCAAAGGGAGTTTGGAGCAATGTGAAAAGTCGATCGACTTCAGAAAAGTCTTTGTGTTGTGCCTTCTCGATTGCGATCTGCGCAAGATAATTCCTCAGCACGTATTTGGGATTCACTCGATTCATTCGGTCACACCGTTCCTCGTCGCGGCTGCGTTCACGTCGCAATCGATCTCGATAACGTACCGCCCACTCGTCAAACCGCTCATGGTTGAGAAAGTGCTCACGCACCTTCCCATGCACCTCATCCTTCGATGTGGAGAATGTGCTCAACTCTCGAAACACCGTCGTGTAGTCCGCATGGCTCCCTTGAAGCAGTCCAAGGAAATCTCGAATCAGCTCCGCGTCTCCGGTCTGTTCATCCGCCAACCCGACTTTCTCCCTCATCTGCTTCTGATATTCCCGATCAAACAACGGTTGATACGTCTCCAGACCTGCTTTGAGCGCTGTTTTCTCTGCCAACGGCAACAGAGTCTGAGCTAAGCAGCTCAGATTCCAGAGTCCGATAGAAGGCTGCTGGTTGAAGGCATAACGACCGTTGTAATCAGAATGGTTGCAGATAAACCCCGCATCATAGTCATCCATAAACCCATACGGCCCATAATCCATCGTCAGACCGAGGATCGACATATTGTCCGTATTCATCACCCCATGAGCCCAACCGACAGTCTGCCAGTGCGCGATCAACCTCGCGGTTCGTGCAACGACTTCGGTGAAGAAGTGCGCATACTTTTCGTCAACATCGCGGAGGTGGGGGAAATGCTGGTCGATCACATAATCGGCCAGGGTTTTCAAATGGTCATATTGCTTTCGGTAATAGAACACTTCAAAGCTCCCGAAGCGGACATGTGACGGCGCCATCCGAACCAACATTGCACCGGTTTCGATCTGCTCGCGATAGACCTTGTCGTCACTACCGACGATACACAGTGCCTGTGCGGTCGGAATGCCAAGCCCCTGCATCGCGGCACAACAGAGGTATTCACGGATCGTGGAGCGCAGCACGGCTCGACCATCCCCATCTCGAGAAAACGGCGTCATCCCCGCTCCTTTGAGGTGAAGATCCCACCGTTCACCTCGTTCGTTCGTCGCTTCTCCGAGGAGGATCGCACGCCCATCACCCAGCTGTGGGACATACACCCCGAATTGATGGCCTGAATACAGCATCGCGAGTGGCTCCATGCCCGGTGCGAGGACATTCCCGCCGAAGAGCGCTGCAAACTCTGGCCGCGTCAATTGCTCGGGGTCAAGGTCGATCAACTCAGCCGTAAACTGGTTGGCATGGATCAAATAGGGAGGCGCGCTAAATGGAGTTGGGTTCAATCGTGCATAAAACGCCTGGGGAAGACGGGCATAGGTATTATCAAAGGACAGCGTTTCAAGTGTTCGCTGGATCATACCTTTCTGTATCACGACCCTCATGGCCTTTGCTATGCCTTCAGTAGTTCGCGCGGAATGCGCTGTCCACTGAGCTGGCCAGTACTCGTCACGATCCAGGGCACTCCCTTGTCCACCTCTTACCGCTCGACGATATCTTAGCTACCTCGGTATACTACCCGTTTACGACGTGCCGCCGCCCCACAAGAGGAGCTCTGTGTGAAGCGCCGTACAACACTTCCCTCTCGGTTCAAAGATTCGACTCGTGCCAAACCGGAAATCGCCGCCGCTGAGGTATTGGCGTGGGTAAGCGATTGCCTGGAGGGTGGGCTGTGCCTTATGGCCAAGGGGATTCTGGTGTTTGAGAATTCACAATTCGGCGAACTGGTGGAAGCACCGACTTCGGACTCAGGCCAGTCTTCCACTCATGGGGCCTCGTTACGATCACAGCTCTTTGCTGATGCGATGGGCTGGAATAAGAAAACGCTGGGAGTACGGGGTAGCAAGACCTATCGTCTCCTGGATCGTCACGGTCAAACATTCGTCTACGAATGCCGCTACCACGTGGTCCCCTACCATGGGGAGACCGGCGTGCTGTTAGTCCTGCAGGACGTGACCGAACATACGGAGTTGGTGCAGGAAGCCTCCCAGATTGCCCGTTTCCAATCGGTCCTCGCCCGGATCGGAACCCTGGCGGTCAGCGACGCTCCGGCACAGGAGCTCATGAATGAAGCGGTCAAACATACGGCGGAAGCGCTCCAGGTCGAACTCTGTAAGATTCTCGTTCAACGGGAGTCAGACGATCATCTCGCCGTCGTCGCAGGAATCGGCCTGGCCCCTGACCTGATCGGGAAGTTGACCATTGAAGGCGGTACCCATTCGCAAGCCGGCTACGCCATCCGTGAGCGACTGCCTGTCGTCGTCCGAGACCTGCGCAAGGAAACGCGCTTCACCCCCTCGAAACTGCTCACTGAGCACGGTGGCATCGCCGGCATGTGCGTGCCGATGTTGGTCGAGGACCGCGTCTATGGAGCCATGACGGCCCATTCAAAGTCGGTTCGTGATTACACGGTCACGGAGCTCGAGTTTCTCTGTACCGTTGCCAATACGGTCGCGACGGTATTGGAACGACGGCGACGGGCCGATACACAGCGGGAGCTCTACCATCGACTCTTCATGGCCGCGCAGGACGGGATCATGCTGACCGATACGGAGGGTTGTATCTTGGAATGGAACCCGGCACTCGAACGGATGACCGGTTGGACCAGCGAGGAGGCATTGGGCCAACGGCCTTCGCTTCTGAAGTCCGGGAAGCATGGCCAAGAATTTTACGACCGGCTTTGGCAAGCGCTCAGGGCGGGGCAGCCCTTCGTCGATCGGTTCGTGAATCGGCGGAAGGATGGGTCCGACTTCCTCGTGTGGGAGAGCGTGAGTCCCGTCAAGGACCGGGACGGCAAGACCCAGTCTTATATGGCCATCCTCACGGATTTGACCGAACGCGAACGCATGCTGGAGGCATTACGCCACGCCGAGCAGGTGAAATTGGTCGGCCAATTGACCGGTGGCATTCTCCATGAGGTCCGCAATCCATTGATCGGGCTTGGCAGTCTGGCCACCCACCTCGCCGATCAGGAACACTTGCCGCAGACGGCGAGAGATCGTTGCCGGCTCATTGCTCGGGAAGCCTCCCGAATTGATGAACTGCTGGAGTCTCACTTAAGCCAACTTCGGCAGCGCCCGTTTGATCTCCATTCCTGCGATCTTCCCTCGCTTATCGATGACACCATGACCTTGCTGAAACCCAACTTGACCAAACAGAACGTTCAGGTACGAAAGACGATTGCCCCGGATCTGCCGTTGGTGGAGGCCTCCCGTGCGCATCTCCAACAGGTCTGCCTCAACATTACGATGAATGCGATCGACGCCATGCCGAACGGTGGAGACCTCACGATCACCATGCGAATGGAACCCCGACGAGGTCCTGGTGTGCTTCTTGCTTTCTCCGACACTGGAAAGGGGATTGCCCCAGGCGATCTCAAGCGGATTTTCGAGCCGTTCTTCACCAGTGGGAAGGCAAAAGGCGTTGGGCTTGGACTCACCATCACCCACGACATTATCGAACGGCATGGTGGTCAACTCGTGATCACAAGCCCTTCCGGCAGTGGCGCGGTGGTAGACGTGTGGCTTCCCTTGAAACCCGAGCGATAGTATGACCTGGCAACTGCTTCTCGTTGAAGATGAAGCGTCTGTTCGCGAAGCCTTCGCGCTGCGCCTCAGCGATCACGGGTATATGGTCCAGACCGCGAGTTCAGGCGAGGAGGCGCTTGGGCTGTTGCGCACCGCTGAGCCGGATATTCTCGTACTTGATCTGGTCATGCCGAACCTCACAGGCCTGGACGTGCTGGCCCGTGTCAAACAGACCTCGCCTAACTTATTGGTCATCCTGGTCACCGCGAGAGGCACGGTAAAGGACGCCGTTGAAGCGACGAAACTTGGTGCCTTTGACTTTGTCGCCAAATCCATCGACATGGAAGACCTCCTGCATGCACTGAGCAGAGCGACGCAACTGCTCACGTTGCAGCGCCAGGTTCATGTGCAGAGCGGGCAAGACGCTGACCGATACGCGCTTGACCGCGTCATCGCCAAGAGCCCTGCCACTCAGATCTTCATGACTCAGGTCCGGGAGCTCGCCAATAATGACCGTGTCACCGTGTTGCTCCAAGGCGAGACCGGCACTGGGAAACAGTACATGGGGCGGGTGATCCACTATAACAGCGCCAGAGCCAACAAACCCTGTATCGAAGTCGACTGTCCATCGATTCCACGGGAGCTCTTTGAGAGTGAACTCTTCGGCCACGAGAAAGGATCATTTACTGGAGCTGTAGGTCGCAAAACTGGCTTGATCGAACTTGCGGAGGGAGGGACCCTCATGTTCGACGAGATCGGCGACCTCCCCCTCCCGTTGCAAGCGAAGCTGTTGCGGGTCATCGAGGAACGGACGCTCCGCCGCGTCGGGGGATCCGCCACGATCCCAGTGGATGTGCGTTTCATGGCGGCCACGAATCGCAATCTGAAGGAAGCGGTCACGAAAGGTGAGTTTCGTGAAGATCTCTATTTTCGACTGAACGTCGTGACTCTTGTGATCCCCCCCCTGCGTGAACGGCAAGACGATATCATTCCCTTGGCGGAGCAATTCATGACCCGTTCAGCCCTCTCGTTGAGGAAGCCGGTTCGTCATCTGGGCGAGAGTGCACGAGCGATTCTGTTGCAGTACCATTTTCCAGGCAATGTGCGTGAGCTGAGTAATCTGATGGAGCGGGCGGTGCTCTTCTGTCCCGCGGAGACACTTGAAGCGATGCATTTCCCCTCCGATGTGCGAGAGACGCCCGTACGGCCGGTCACAGATGCCGTTCGTCATAAATCGGTGTTCTCTGATACCGCGAATGCCGATCACATCCATCTATCATTCCGCCTCGGTGAATCCCTGTCTGACCTTGAGGACCGCATTATCAGTGAAGTATTGCAGCGGTCTGACGGAAATAAATCTCTGGCCGCCAAGCATCTTGGGATCACCCGTTGGATGCTGGATCGACGGCGAAAGCCCCATGCTGAGTGAGCATGGGCGCACATTCGCACAGTGACCTGTGCACTGACACACAGCCTACCTTACATCCCCAGGGATAGCTGCAACACTACCACCCACTTTCCCCCGTTTCTGATGACACTCGAACAACTATTCCCCACCTTTTTCTGTAACACTCAGGACTGGCGATTGCATCAAATAATGACGCCACTGCGACCACAACTGGCATCACCGCACCGGTGATCGTTCTTGATCTTCTTACTGCCTCGGAGCACGAACCATGTTGTTACGCCCCATTGGACTTGTCATTCTCCTGGCAGGCGAATTCTTTTTCGCTTGTTCCTCATTGAGTAACGCCGCACCTTCCCGAATGAAGCCGAGCGAGGACGCCGGCCGCTTTGTCCTCCGCTACGTTGAAGCCTTGTCCCACTCCCAGATCGAGACGTGGGCTTCAGCCGACTTAGGCTGTCTGAACCGCGCTCGGGAAACTGCAGGCATGCACCCAGCCAAATTATCGCCGGAGATGGCCCGACGTTGCTGGGACGACACGTTACATGGTCACATCCTGATGGTGAGCCAGCAAGCGGAATCCGGCGTCTTCAACGCGACTGGACGAGGAATCGGGCTTGGGCTCCTGGCTGACCGCCACCGTACCACGGAAAATTGGAAAGACTACCCACCGACGGTCTTCGTCTCTCCACCGATCATTTTGAACGACCACGCTCCGATTCCTCAGACAACAGTCATACGAACCAGTCCGGTGCAATCATTTGCCCTGTCGAATATCAAGAATGATTCGCTAGTCTCCGTATCCGGTCAAGCCGTCGATATTCAGATCGTCTACCCTGATCCGTTCACCGCCCCGCTCGCCCTCAGCCCAGAAGAAATCTGGTGGGTGAATGGATCTCAACGTCAGTTTGGACCAGTGCGCGAGGTTACGGCTCGGTTTATTGTAGTGACCGGCTTGCGCACGTTCGGCTTCAGCGTGGATCGAGCCGTGATGAATGAGGTGTTGCCCGGCACCCCACTGATTGCAACTACCCACTATGGTCTCCGTCCGGACAATGGGAGGAAGTTTGACCGAGCTGATCCGACCCAGCCTTTAGTAAAGGGAGAACTCGTCCCAGGGTCGGCGCAGTGGTGGAAACGTACTGAGGCTACGCCTATCATACAGGCAGCCTTGGGGCGAGCCTCTCATCTTTCATCGACCGCACGGGCGGAATTGCTGACTCGACTCCTCTTGATTGATCCGAACCATACAGACGCCCACCGTCTGCGTGGTGAGGACGCGTATCAGGCCTTCCTCAAGCAAGGCGTTGTAAAAGGTGGCTTAGCAGCCAATGACGGGGAAGCACTACAGCGAATCGCTGAACTGTACTGGACAATCCAAGCCCAAACCTGGCGGCAGGAATTAACGGCGGTGACGGAGGGTTATGAACCGGCAGCAGACGCACTCTATCGATCCCTCGCCTCGTACGAGGCCTTGGGACAACTTCATCAAACCACGGCAGAGCAGCGCCGACGTCTTGGTGTATTGACCCGCTGGAACAATGATCCGACCGATGCCCTCGGCATCCATGAGGCGTTGCTACGCGATACAACCCCTGGTACGGCCGAGTACGCGAGGATCTTGACGGAGATGGCCTGGGATCGCATCCAGTTTGTATCGTGGAACCGACGCTATGACCATCCTTGGCTGCAACAGGCCCAAGCCGAAGCGGAACAAGCTGTTGAGCTGTTGACGCAACCTCACGATATGCTCCATGCGCATTATGCACTGGTTGCAGTGGAATCACTCTCGGTGCCGCGCCATCTGGATCGGTTTCAGCAGCGGATGCGGCAGACCAGACAGGATCTGGATGAGATTGCTGGAGTCAAAGGTCTGCAAGGGCAACTGGTTGCAAACGATCTCGTCAAGTCACTGACTCCGGAAGCTGCCGCAATCGTCTTGCCGAGCCCACCGCGTTCACGTGAAGTCCTCGATGTGGCGGTCCACGCCAATCCACCTAAGCAGAATATCATCTGGCAATGGAATTTTGATCAAGACCAACTGGGGCGCCTTCCTGCCGGATTCGCCACGCTGGACCGACAGAGCGAACAAGCTGATGGATGGCAAGTCCAAGTCGATCAGGTCCTGCCGAATGGATCACAGCGATTGGTCCGCGCCGCCCCCTGCCGGGCACAGGACTGTGCCCGGCTCCTCGTTGCCACGGAGGTCAGAACCACTTACCCAGATGTAACCGTTCAGGTACGTACCCCCAGTTCTACTGAGCAAGGTGAACTTGGGCTCGCGATCGCCGTCACAGACCCGTCCAATTATTACGCCATCACGCTTCGGCCAGGAACCGGCTTGGTTACGACCAGACGCAGTGTGAATGGCATCGTGACCGTCCTGGGACAAGTCACTGCGAAGCTCGCGCCAAAATCCTGGCATACGATACGAGTCCAACGAGTCAATTTCTTGCACCTCGATAAGGGGAGGCTTGCCGTCTACATCGATGGCGCCCAAGTGGCTGCCGTCGATGATGCAGTCTTACCCCAGGACGGACAAGTAGGACTCATCGCCTTGGGGCCAGTTGAGGCACAGTTTCACGGGCTCCACGTATTGGACTTGGTCTCAAACCAGACATTCTCGAAACCCGCAGCCTATTGAGGGCTTGGAACAACGACCATGAAACACTTGTGGGTTCGGGAGAAAAGCGTTCCTCGAGCATGCACCGTTTCCATTGGTACATACCGATACCGGATATGGAATGCCCGAACTGATCGAGTATCGGGATCGGCTCCGTCGCGAATGGCACCTCGGCCTGGTCGTTACCAAAAACACGGAGGCACCGGCAGCTGGCATGGGGCTGGAGCAAGGACGCATCACCCATTGTACAGCCATGCAGATCGAGGACCTCAAGCAGACCATGGTCAAACACAAATGGACTACCGTCATCCTCGGCATTCACGCCGATGAGGAATGAGCCCGTGCAAAACTTCATTACGAGATAAACACGGCGAATGGGTTTTCGAGACCAGCCGCCGGAGCTGTGAGACCAATTCAATACGACATTCCCTGCCGGCTCCCATATCCGTGTCCATCTGCTACAGGATCGGACAGGGCTAAATATCTGGGAATACTTGAATCTCGATCGAATTCCGCTCCCCACGCTCTATTTCGATCAAAGCAACGGGCTGCGGCATCGAAGCCTGGGGTGCGTACCTTGTATCGGTACGGTTGCGTCCTGCACCTCTAGCATTCCTCAAATCATTTCCGAGCTCCACGTGACGTCGATCGCAGAAGGGAGCCGCCGATCTCACGGTGCGAAAGCTTGGGCCCATGTCACTCCCTCATACCCTTGCGGCCGGACACACCCGACTCTGCGTTTCATGATACTCGCTGAGTGGTTCGCAGGATGAGCACACGCGCACGATGTTCCGTGCAACACGTGTATGGGCGCACGCTTCAGAAGCTCAGGATAATTTCTGACCCCCTCACTCCCAGCATACCTGCTTTTATTTGTGTGCATTTGCAATTCGTTTTGTTCCTCGCAGCAACATGATTCGACTGGAATCGCATTTGCACTGTTCCTCCCATAACAAGAAGGGAGCGGATGGTCCGATCGCCCTTGCTGCTTAAGGGAGGTTTCAATGGGAAAACAGCATGTCATCACGATGTTACCGGGAGAAGGCACCGGCCCGGAAATTTGCGAAGCGGTGCGAATGGTGATCGACGCCAGCGGCGTCGACATCAAGTGGGAGTACGAAGATATCGGTTTGGACTGCCTGGAAAAGTACGGCACACTCTTGCCTGACAAGACCATTCAAAACATCGCCAAGAACAAAGTGGCACTCAAAGGTCCGACGACGACGCCGATCGGTACCGGACACAAAAGTGCCAATGTGACACTTCGTAAAGTATTTGATCTCTACGCGAATGTCCGGCCGGCGAAGCTCATCCCCGTACTCAAACGGCCCTGGGACAAGATCGACATCATCAATTTCCGCGAGAACACTGAAGACTGCTATGCCGCCATTGAGCACATGGTGTCGGATGAAGTCGCGCAATGTCTGAAAGTTATTACCTGGCCGGGCTCCTACCGGATTGCCGATTTCGCTTTTAAATGGGCTCAGGCGAATGGGCGCAAGAAGATCTTCTGCGTCCACAAGGCCAACATCATGAAGATGACCGACGGCCTTTTTCTCGACGCGTTCCGGGAGGTCGCAAAAAAATACCCGGACATCGAGTCCGGCGACATTATTGTGGATAACTGTTGCATGCAGCTGGTGAGAAATCCGGCCCAGTTTGATTGCTTGGTGCTCCCCAATCTCTACGGCGACATTCTGACCGACCTCTGCGCTGGACTGGTGGGAGGCTTGGGATTTGCACCTGGCGCCAACGTCGGCGACGGCTGCGCAATCTTCGAAGCCGTACATGGCTCGGCACCGAAATATGCCGGCATGAAAAAGGTCAACCCCTCGGCCGTGTTGGTTTCCGGCATCATGATGCTCCGGTGGCTCAACGAAGAGGCGGCTGCCGCGCGCATTGAAAAGGCCATGCACGCCGTGCTCGACGAACGGAAACATGTCACGTACGACGTCGGTGGCACAGCCAAAACAGACGAGTATGCACAAGCAATCGTGGACAAGATGCACGCGAAGGCCTGAGCCTCAGCGCAAAGACCGAACAAGGAGATATCCTATGCCAACATTTACCGAAACCGCCAAGGCGACAAAGAAGAAGAGAGACATCAAGCTCGTCGGAGTGGACATGTACATCATCACGGAGAAGGGCATCCCGAAATTCGATGATGTCGGACCATTCAAATGTGAATTCATTTCGAACCGAGGCACGAAGGTCTGGCCTGGCTTCGTCAGTCCCGATTTACTTCAGGTTAACTGGTACCGATGCCGCTTCATGGCGACCAAGGAGGTGCAGGACGCAGATGTAAATACCTTCCTGGACACCCTGACCAAGAAGGGTTGGTGGTGGTCTGCCGCGCAAAAGCTGTGGAACTACGACGGCGAGCCCGGCTTCAGCAAGGCCTATTGACGCCTGCATCGAGGCGATGGACGTTCGCGGGAGCGCCATCGCCTCAGCCATGGAGCGGCACGCATCTCACTGGAGGTGAGGCATGAAAGTCTTGACGACTGAAGACCTTGGAATTGCAACGTGGGAAGGCATAGAAGCTCCTATGCCCGAACTGGAACCATCCTCTCCTCGACCCCCTACAGACTCAACGGTCCTGACTGAACAGCAAGAAGCATTTCTCCGTGATCGCTTCGGCATCAAACTCGAAAATCCTCAAACTGGACAGTGGATTCAATCCTGGCGCGTAGAGGGGTAACCATGGCGGAAGCTGCCACAAACAAAGCTGAGATCGAGTATGCCGTCATGCTCGCGGTCTTAGGTTTTCAAACCGAGTTCATGAAGTCCACGTACTCAAATATCCAAGCTCACCTGTTCGATGAACTGATCTACGTAACCTCAACGAGAAGCGCTTCCATTCCCGCGGAGAAGGAACTCGCACGTTCACCGGAAGGCCTCGAGCTGTTGCGTCGTTTTCACCGCGCCCTGTTTGATTCCTGTCAGCACGTACTACAAGCACGCATTGAGCATGCCATCGGCGCAAGGGTTCAAAACATCGTGACAGACCTCGACCCAGAAGCTGGCATCAGCACTATCGTTATCAAATTGCTTGAGCCTATGACTCTATTGTCCACATATTCTTTCGTCTCACCATAGCAGCCGGTATCTTGGGCGCAGCACGTGAATGCATGGCTGCCCTCTCGTGTTGTGAGTACCCTCTCCATTGAAAAATATTAGATGTCGGATTGCATATCCTGGTGGTCAAGACAAGACATGCCTCACGAGGAACCCGCAGATTGCCCCGGTCAGTTGAGCCGAATCGACAAGTTCCTGAGGCTGAAGTTCATAACCTCGACGAGGTCTTGGACCGCCTTTGAGGGCACCCATAACCTGAGCTGGAAAAGAGCATCAAGATCGGTCGGACTTTGCTGAACCAGAGAAGGTCTCGGCTTGGCAACTCCTCCGCTGCATGCGGCATGGAAAAACTAACGTGAAATCAGTGGCCCGATCACTCCTTACTTTGGAGTGAAGTGTTCGCGTCGGCTGACTGCCACATCGCTCACGAACATGGCACCGGAGTGCCGATGGAAAAGTGGCCCGAGCCCTGCCAAGATAGGCTCAACCTTGCTGTCAGGCACGACGGTAAATACAATCACTTGGCTGCTGGTATCATCAAACACCAGATGCCCCTCATGAAAGCCATCATGCCCCTTACCGGATACGTTGTTGATGATGGTATAGCCGGTGGCGCCGGTCCGGTCCAAGAGCTCAGTGACAAATTTCAGTTGGTCGCCCTGCACAATGATCTTGATTTCCTTCATCGGGTGCAATGTCAGTCCAGCCATGGCTACCTCCTCCTTGCTGCTGAGTTTCCTTTGTCCAACCCTTGACGCGATCATACCGATAGCATCGATAGTCGGCCGGATCGAGAGCAATTATGGTAATCCACCCCAGAGTGGTCAACTGGTCCAAGAGGGGGTGCTTGTTGATCACCCGGTCGATTCGATCCTTCGGTCCTTCGATAATAGTCAGTAACCTCATCGGTTCATGGTACGGCACGGACCCGTTCAGGACGGTTTGAGCCGGAAGCCCAAGTCTGAGGTCGCTCCACACTCCGGTCATGACCCCGATACGGCCCACGACATTATGGTAGACTTTACTGCCACTTCCGTAAACCTCGTTATCGACCGACGAAAAATAATGCTCCATATTGATCCATTGCGCGACCACCAGTGGGGCGGTCATAATCGATTCTAGGATCTTGCCCGCCGCATCCTGTCGGTAGTCATACGAATGAAGAAACGAGCGACCTTCTAGATTCAGGTGTTGGGTCCAAACCCGACGGCCGATCACAATTAGACTATTTTTTGAAAGCCCCCACTCAGGTCTCACTTCCGCCCAATCCTCACTCCTTCGTCTGGCTGATTGCCGGGCTGAACGAGCATCACGGGAACTACACGGCGCCAAGGCTTGCGCTCGTTCCAGCGACACCTGTTCACCGGCTCGATCGAGATCGAGCAGTAATCGCTCGAGATCTTTCCGGTGAGTGGCCGGAACGTCTTCCAAATCGACGACGCGGACATCGTCAGTCGTCGTGTCGTGTTCTGCGGCCAAAAATTGTGTGTCGGCGGGAATCATGATGCCACGTTTTTTCAATAACTCCCGAACAGTCGGTTTATTCGCCATCGCCGCGATCGTACGAGCGTTCGGCAATCCGTGATTTCCACCACAGGCGCCGCAATCCAGCGCCGCTTCGTAGGGATTGTTCTGCGAGGTGCTGCCGTGCGCACAGAACAGGACGATGCGCGCGAAATTGGCCGTGAGACCCATGAGCCGTAAAGCCGCCTCAACAATGTAGGCTTGTTCCCCTGAGGAAAATCCTGCGTGTGTGAGGCGATCTAAGTATGCGGCAACTCCCCTTGGGCTGATGCGATGGCGATCGCGTAATTCCTGATAGAAGGCCGACTCCATTTCAGGTGTCACACTGAGAGCATTCGCAATGTCTCCATGACCACTTTCGACGTCACCCATCGCTGCTTGTCTGATTTTCTCGAGCAGTGTCGGCGAGAGCACGGCACCGTCGAGAGCGAACCGTTGGCGGACAACCTCCCGAATGATCGCGCGCTGCTCGGTGGCCACCATTTCCTTGGCTTCTTCCCGCTGCAGTCTCTCTACTGTCAGAGTGGTGGCCAGCGATGGCATGAACACGCGTTGGGCCCACCGTCTTACCTTGGCATACCAAGTAGGAAAGAGCGTCTTGCCTAACAGAGAAACGCCAAAAAACCAGCCGATCGCCTCGACCATGACATAGGGTGTCACCACATTACCCTTCAAGTCATGCAGCAGTTCAGTGGCTGTGCGGGTCAACTGGTCAGCTTGTTTCCGCTCTTCTACCAAAAGTCCCTGGTAACTTCGTGGGATCTCATGAACTCGATTTTTCGGCTTAAGCAGAACAGGACAGTGCGCGACAGGCTGATGGGCACCAAAGGGCTGATAGTCGAGTGGGACGCCGAAGAATCCAGCAAGGCCAAATGTTTCATACCCGCCCAACTGCTCCAAGTGCCGACGAAATACTTCAGCTCGTACGTCGATGCAGAACACGACCTGGGCCAGGGCACGCGAGGGACGAACCGAGGCCTCCGTCTCCCCATGCTGTAGGCTTGTGCTTAACTCCTGGAGAATCCGCCTTCTGTATCCCCCCTCGAACGCGCTCAACCATGTTGAAGACTGCATAGACGATGAAAAGCCGTCCAACCATTCGCCTAGCGTCTGAAGATCCGACTGCGTAGTCGTGTCGATTGCCCCCGGATCTCGTTCGAGCGCTTTCGACAGACCCACGAGCTGTGAGGCCAATCGCTGAAGGCGTTGCTGAACTTGGTGGGCATGGCAATGAGCCTCGTGCCGGAGACCGAGTTCATCCCATGTGTGATGCGCATGCCGGGTCTTCACCTTCAGCATCTGACCAACCTGTTGTCGGAACGGGTCACCCACCTGCCCGTTGACCCAAGCGCAACGCAGGCGATAGGCCTGGGAATGAGTTTCGACAAAGCGGCGGATCGCCTCCTCATGGCCTTCAATCCCCAACCCATCTCGACAGGCAGCATCTGCAAGTTCTCGTTCATAGAATAACCGGACAGCCAGGTATTTGACGAGGTCTGCCGGGTACGCTGCCTGCCAGGGGTGATCAGTTTGTTGCGACCGCCATTTAAGATAACCAGTCCATCCCGGTAGGGTAGCTAGATGCAATGCAAGATAGGATTCCCAGGCTGATTTGGGAATCCGCATGTGCGCAAGATGTTCCAGGACAGCCTCTTCAGGGCGGTCAGGCAATGCACGAATCTTTGCAGCCGCCTCCGTAATGCCCATGAGGCGCAGGGAAAAATCATGGACGGCAAGCGACTTCCATGTGCGGTAGAACGTCTGATCGCGCCCCGGCATGCTCCAGCCTGCCTCGCCCTCATCGAGGAACGAGCTGCACCACTTCACCATTTCCCGGTTGATACCCTCGACAAGGGTGGTACCCAGTGTTGCATCGCACCAGGCACTGAGTGTTTCCTGTACCGATAGGTGCGATATTCCTGCCGAAGGAGTCGGATTATGACTGAACCCGATGTCCACGCAGGTCTGAGTGCGAAGCCAGGTGAGTACCCGTTCTGCATCAAACTCGCCATCTGCATGATCGGCCGCCCTATCCGAGTCGGCAAGACCGGACATCATGACGGCTGCAAGAATTTCTTGATGGCTAAAACGTTGGCCTGCAAACGTAATACTCTTATCCAGAGCAATCGACTCGAGTGCGGCGAGAAGATCTTCCCGCGTGATACGTCCTTCTCTGAAATGACGACGATACTCCTCGTGACTCAAATATCCTCTTCCACCGAACAACCGTTCTGCATGCTGTACGGCCTGTTCAAACGGCATCCCTTCCAGTCCATGGAGCGGATTGTGGTGGATAAAGGTTCGCATGGGCCAGTACTGAGAAACACACTCCCCCGCCACTTGCACATATGAGCGCAGCTCCATTCGTTGCGCGTCAGTGAATCGATCCGTTCCGCACTGTGTCGTCACAGGATTCGCTCCTCGTTCAGATACGATTAGGCTTTGTAGAACGTGTACGACCCGCAAACAGATTCAGTGCACGAAAAATGTCTTCTACATACAGCGCGTTGAGGAAAGTCACATACAGTTTTCGATGCAGGTGTTCCAGCCATCCAGGAAACAGCATTTTCATGCCATGGGCATTTGCGTACAGCACTCCCCAGACAGCCACGATAGCCAGTGAGGTGACGGCAACGAAGGCCTCGAACAACCCTTGATGCCATGCAGCGGCCTGAAAATACGCACCAGCTTGCCCGGGAACCGGATACAGAAAATGGGTAAAGGATTCCCCAGCCCAGAGATAGGTGAAGCCGACAAACACCACCGTCACGATCATCGTGGTAGAGACTTTCCATGAAGCCTGCGAACTCAACCGATAGAGGCTGAAAATCGCTTGGGCAGACGTGACCCATGCGAAGAACATGAAAATCATCGTGCCCTGGGCCTCGAATAGCGGGATGTTGATCGCGCCATGGGCAAGCAATACCATCACCAGCGGCATCACAAGCGTAAGGAGTACCCCGACGACCCAGGTCGCAAGAGGAAAGCTCGCCGTCTCAGCAACCGCATGCTGTTCTGGCATTGCGAAGTCAGTTCTCGCCTTATGGATGTTTGTTCCAGAGTTGAGAAACAGCGTTGCCTTGAAAAGCCCATGCGCACACAGGTGAAAGATGGCCAAGGCAAATGCCCCCAGACCACATTCCATCACCATGTACCCCATCTGTCCCATCGTACTGTAGACCAAGGTTCGTTTGATGCTGGACTGTGTCAGCATGGTTAATGCCCCGATCAGAGCCGTAAGAGCACCGATGGCAAAGAAGAGATACAATGTGGTCGGTGAGGATCCGTAGAGCGGGGCGAGTCTGTTCACAAGGAACCCGCCCGCATTCACGATGCCGGCGTGCAGCATGGCGGAAACCGGGGTCGGGGCCTCGATTGTTCCGGGCAACCAGATATGAAACGGAAACTGAGCCGACTTTGTCAGGACGGATACGGCAATGATGAGTGTGATGAGCGTGGCGGCAGAGATCTCCCACCAGGTTCCCTCGCCAAAAGCTGGAACCACTATGCCGCTGCTCCACTTTTCATACAGGATCGACAAGTCGAATGTTCCGAACGTTGTATAAATTAATCCGATACCCACCAGCAGTGCTGTGTCCCCCACTCCGTGCACGCGTAACGTTGTTTGTCCGGCTTCCCGGGCTGCCCGACTATCTCTATTAAATGCGAGCAGTGTCTGTAATAGCCAGCTGACGGCATGCCAAGCCACAAACAACCACAAGAGATGCCCACTGGTGACGAGCACCAACAAAACAAAGGTCAAGAGGGTCAAGAGGCCAAAGAACCTCACATAGCCTTGATCGCCCTGCATGTACCGACTTGAATAGACATGGATCACGAGACTGACTCCGGCCACCAGCACCATCATGACGCCCGAGAGGCGATCGATGAGCAGATGTGGAGCAATGAGATCAGGGAAACCAGGGAGAACTAGATGAAGCGGAGGACCGTACACCAGCCCATACAGTGAGAAAAGTGCAGCTCCTGTCGAAATAAACAGGCCCGCTATTCCAATCTTGGCCACACGCTCCCCAAGGGAAGACCCAAAGAGCATGACCAGGGAACTCGCAACTAACGGTGATAGGATCGTGATAAGCGCCGCAACCAACTGCATAACACCTCGATGTTGATTTCTAGCAAAAGTCTCAGCAAGAACGGTACCCGAAGAAATGTGGTGTTCATTATAATTAAAAGCAGGGAAAGCGAGGAACTACTGTGTGTAGGCACACCTACTGTGTAGGGACACACATTCTGTGCGCGGGTGCACCTAGAGAGATACTCGGCAGAAGTCTATTGGGCTGCAGGAGACAGTTATCTATACGGCGGCAGCTAGGGAATGCGTAGGCTGTGTCATCAGAAAGGACTTCACATGAGCACGTGAAATCATGCAGGCTGCTCTGCGGCCCGCCCCCTCCTCGAAGAACCGATCCGCTGCGTCGACTTTCGTACCCTGTTCGATTTCCGTCAATACACCTTCCTGGTTTGGATAAAGTAAGCCGGCGGCATAACGGTCCAAAACGTCGTGACAGGCTCGCCTCGGAAGCTGGTCTCAGTACTATCGTCATTACATTGCGTGAGCCTCTCGCCTTATCAACGACACGCTGACTCGGCCTATCAGAGCCGCTTCTGTCAGGATGGATAAGGACTCGGTGTTTGGTGGTGCAACAGACTAATTCAGAGCGGCCCTTCCCCATGAGCGAGAGGTCACAGACGATCCCGACTCCATCCCACCGTATGATCTATCGACAGCGAAGTGCAACTCATGCGCCCCTTCAACCACATCCAAAATAATCATACGTCCGTCTTGCCTCACTCCCGCCTGCGGTAATACGGTCCACCCGGCGGGAACTTCTAGTGTCATACCGGACATACGTCGAGACGCATTGATGGACACTGTCATTCGATTGGCTTCGGCGGCTGCCTCTACCTGCAACGCGTTGCGAGCCGACCACCAATCTCCGAACTCTCGCATTGATCCGAACCAAGCCCAGCCTTTGACCGCTTCGTAAAATTGCTTCTCGAACTCCAGCTTGTGACCAAGTATGTTCGGATGAATCAAGACCACGACGCTGCCACCATATCGGGCAATCTGCTTCGCCAGTGTTAGAGCCTGTGGGACTCGCTCCCCCATCGGCGGCAGTTCTTCGTCTTCAATCGTCACAGGAAATTCAAATATCTCGACTTCCGCTTCAGACAACCGGTCATAGGTCATCTGATACGGCAAATGCGTCAATGAATTGTTGGCCGTCGCTGCGGAACTATACCGAAATCCGGTCGCAACCAAGGCTTGAGGCAGGCCGAACGGATTCGAGAGCTCACCGGGCCGAAACGAAACCATCGCAGGACCGCCGCCCAGCCGATCAATGAGAAATTTGCTCACCCGCAGTTCACCGAGAATCGTCGCACCATAGGCCTTCAAGCGGGTTTTCACGAACGGACGATAGCTGGGGTACTGTTCCACTCCCGTCCCCATTGCAAAACTGTTGAATGAGGCGGAATGTGCCACAGTATGGCTTGCTAACTCCATGCCGAGGTCTGCCAGTCTGGCAAGATGTCGTACTCCTTGCTCATTAAAAAAAATGTCGTCGTTGTAATCTCGGATATATTTCGCCTGGACAAAATAGGTTCCGGTCAGGCCCTTGCTTCGTTCAAACTCCGCATAGGCCACCGCATTCGCCATGGACTCCGTAAAATCGACATCGTGCGTGAACATGACGGAAAGCGACTTCCCGTACGGCACCGTGCCGATGGTCACCGCATTCGGCTCTCCCGTTTGATACATCCTTTTCAGCACACGCAACCAGACATCCAACGTTGGGTCGAATTGATTATCAAAGCTGGCCGTGAATCCATCGGTACGGTTGTTATAGCCTTTCAACAACAGTGCGCCGAGATCGATGCCGATGGCATAGGCATGCCCCCTGTCGTAATCTTTTGCCGTCACCGCCGTCGATCCGTCAGGATAACTGCCTAGTGCTCCCCTGGCCTGCACATAGCTGTAGGTCCCGATGGAATTCTCCTGCTTGCCGTTTAATTTGGTCACCCATTCGGCAGGGTCGGTCATCCGTTCCATGAGGGGATGAGCGCGATTCCAGCGGATTTCCTGATGGCGCGATGCCGCCATCGTATCCGAATACCCAAAGACTTCCTCCAGTCCCCCACCCAGCACCTGCGTGGCAATCAAGGTGCCGCCATTACGCGGAACGGCGCCCAGCGCACGAATCGCCTCACGTGAAAAAGATGTCCCCGTAATAGTTGGATAAACCAGAATGACTCGATGCTTGAGTGCTTCCCGATAGTCCCGTGTCACGACAAACGGCACACCGATGGACTTCAGCCCATGTGCCAATCCCAACCAGTTCGATCGCTCCTCTGTCAGCAACACGACTAACCGACTTGAACCACCGCTCGCATAGAGTTGAGGAGATGAGAGGCTGGAGGGCGCGACCACCGTCTGCTCCGTCGGCCCGATTACACCTTGAAAGATAAAGACGTCTTTTGAATTGATGGTTGGTGGCACCTCCTCAGTGAATCGGACGTGGAACCACCCTACGAGACCCACCAGGGCGCACGTAATCACCCCAAACAAGATTGGACCATGGAATGACTTTGCCATCGGTGTGATCAAGAAGGGACGCGGAGGAGTAATCAACCAAGACACATCTTTGGTTGCATGGCCCCCGGCCATACAGATCGCGCATGTACCCCCTGTTGTTTCGGTACTGTCAGGGAAATCTTGAGTAGGATTTCACCATGAATAGACAAAAACCAAGCGCACAATGTCAGTGATTTGACAACGGGACGGAGGAAAGCCATCCATGGAGAACGCCGTACCCATTGAACCGATCACTCACACCCAACCGGCCCTGCAGATTTCAATAGCTCCACCAGACTTTGAATCGTCTTCGGCGCATTGCCCTCGCTCCGGTTGTTCACCAAGACATAGGCCGGTTTGCTGTGGTTGATCGATTGCAGGATGAGCGATACGGCGTCTCTGCGCATCTCAGGAAGTTCCGCAACAATTTTGTTGTAGGGGGCTGCCCGTTGCTTGGCATCCGCATAGCTCATTCTTTGCGGCGTGAGTAAACGGAGAACGGTGAAGGGTGCGGTGAAGGTCCCTCGTAGCCGCTTGTGCTGCTCAGCTAAGGGAGGCATGTAGGACCAATGGCTGTAGATATGCGCAACACCGTGCGCGTCCAGTACCTTCCGATACTCAGGCCCAAGGAGTCCGGCATTCCGGATCTCTACGGCATATTTGAACTCGTTCGAGAGTTGGCTGAAAAAGCTATCGAGTTTGGAGCAGAATTGGGTGATCGATTGATCGTGACGTTGAAACTCAAAGAGAAACGGCCCGGTACAATTCTGGAACTGAGCCTCTCGAAATGGTGTCAGAACCAGGTCATTGAAAAGCTGTGCATCAAGGAAACGAGGATTCGGTTTGCCGGCCTTCAGGCCATACCGTGGGTGCGATGCGAAAACCGGTACGGTGATCTCTTCCCAGACTTTGAAACACATCTCGACCTGTTCGGGCATCTGGTCGCGGTAGGCACGAAGTTGTTGGCTTGTTGGTGGCCGGTAGAAGGTGGAATCATTGCCGACTGTACGAAAGAGCAGTGAGCCGTTGTAGGAAAACTGCCAGTACTCAGCTAGACACTGTTTGGTAAAGGTTCCCTTGGGATAGTCCCTGAGATAGACCTGTCCCTTCCATCCCTCGTAAGTCCAGGTCGAGGTACCGAATCTGACCAACGGTGAGACCATGTCTGGGAGGCAGTGTAGTACCGGAAGGTTTGGAGGATCAACGTGAAGTGCCAGCTCGCTGAGCCAGATGCCGTTACCGAACTCCGTTCTGCAGTTCTCGATCCATCGTAAAGACGAACACCCGCTCTCCGAGCTGTACATCGATATCGGTAAAGAGACCCAGAATCTTGGCTCCGGTGATCTCGCTGATCTGCTCGCAGAGTTTGTCGCGACCCTGGGCGATCAAATTTTGCCGGAGGCGCTTCACCATTTCGACCCCTTCCGCAGTCTTGGCCAGCTGGCGCTCGGCCGGCGTCAACACGCCTTTAAGCCGCACCACAACCAGATCGCGTGCGACCAGGGCACGGACTTCGTCAGGGCCACGCCCCAGGAACTCCTGCTCGAACTTGATGATCGCGTTGCGGATTGCACTTTCCATCACATCGCTCCTGCTGCCGACGGATTATACGGATTGGCCAATAGGAGGAACAAGCGAATTCCTGGGGCTTTGGCCTCAGGACATCATCAGCCCTAAGCCTTTTGGATAGGAGGAACCGGCCTGAGAGACCCGGGGAATGGATTGCAGCTTGACGCTGTCCCCTGAACCATATTATTCATGTGGCGCATGTGAGACAGGGCACTGTTACCTATCCACCGGATATCCTTTGGATGGGCAAGAGGCCGGATGTTTCTCTTCCTAGGCCGTAGGGCGACTCGCATTTCATTCCGAGAGGCCGGTCGCAGTACAAGCCAACCGTTTGGTTCGACCATTGGTCGAGGCAATGCGGTTGGCTTTTGTGTTTTCTGAGGCAATGTAACACCGATGTGGGCTGCGCTACTCATCCCCTTGCTTCCCCTGATAGCCGCGCTGGTCGTGGTCTGCGCTGAGGACTCGACCCGCTACGCCCATGCCAAGATTGCCGCGCTGCTGATGGGTGCGGCCTGCATAGGATCGGCAACGACCCTGTATGCCGTGACGATCTCTGGACCAATGACCCTCCAATTCTATAACCCTGCCACAGTGGCGTCCCTCACGATTCCCATCGGGTTCTACATCGACCGGCTCAGTGGTGTCATGATGACACTGATTTCCGCCGTCAGCCTGATCATCTATACCTACTCCGTGAACTATATGTATCAGGACCGCCACTACCGCCGGTACCTGACGCTGATTTGTCTCACGAACTTCGTGCTGCTCTGCATGGTGTCCAGTGCGAATCTCATGATGTTGTTTTTGTTCTGGCAACTGCTGAGTTACTTGCTCTACATCCTGGCGCATAATCATAACCACCGCCAGACTCTCGAGGGAGCCTACAAGACATTCACCGTCCTGCGCGTGGCCGATATGGCCCTCCTCATGGGAATTATCCTCACCTACCAGGTGTACGGAACGCTGGAGATTCCCGAGCTGTTCGCTCGCGCGACGGCCTCCTCTCACACCGTCGCACTCTGGCCGGGCATGAACATCGACGCCGCCACCGCCATTACCTTGCTGATGTTCGTTGGAGCGATGGGGAAGTCCGCGCAGTTTCCTCTTCACCTGTGGTTACCGAGTTCGCTCTTTGCGCCGACGCCCGTGCACGGCTTGCTCCATGCCGGCATCATCAATGCCGGTGGCTTTCTGATCAATCGCATGGCACCGCTCTTCGGTATGAGTTCAGTGACCCTGCACGTCGCCTTTGTGGTCGGAACAGTGACGGCTGTGCTGGGAGCCTCCATGATGCTGGTGCAGAGCGACATCAAGAAGACGTTGGGACTGTCGACGATCGGTCAGATGGGATACATGATTATGGAGTGCGGGTTGGGCGCATTCTCGCTGGCGGTCTTCCATCTCATCGCACATGGTCTGTTTAAGGCCACGGTCTTTCTCAATTGTGGAAATGTGATTCAAAAGGCTCGGATCGAGCCACATTTCCCCCACACCGGCCATACGCACCACGAAGAGGAAGAGCTGTCAAACCTCACCTGGTCGACGGGACTTCTGACGAGCCTGGTGATCCCACTACTCATTCTCCTGGTAACCCATGGAGTGCTGCACATTCCTTTGTTGGAGTCTCACGGGACCGTCATCATCCTCTTCTTTATTTGGATTACTTCGTCGCAAGCTATCCTGACGCTCACGCGACTCCGTGCGGTGGCATCCTGGAAAGTGTCGTCCACCATGTTGGTGACCTTGCTCTTCGTGGTCTTCATCTACCTGTTTGCGGTGGAATCATTCACGGCATTCCTCTATCCCAATCCAAACGATGTCGCCTCGTATTACAAGGCAGCCGACCTTCCCGACTGGCTGTTTGACCTGCTGATCGTCGGGGCGACCGGTCTGACCGTATTCGGCTGGGTCTACCTCTATCTGAAAGCCCATGGACGAAGCGTGTGGATACCGGCTTGGGTCGACAAGATTCGTCATCGGGTATATGTAGCGCTCATCAATCGGTTGTATGCCGACGAATGTTACGGTCGCCTCGGACAAGTCGTCCTGCGGTTCGTCCATTGGGTCGACAAACAAGAAGACGGGTGGTCGAGGCGATGACGAGCGCAGTGCTTTTTTCTTGGCTTGCCACCTGCATTCCGCTCATCGGCGCTTTGGTGACTCGTCTGCTTTGGGAAGACCTGCCACAGCTGAAGAAGTCCTGCATCATCTGGTCCCTCATCAGTATCGCCCCGATTCTCAAACTTAAAACGAACCTACCAGAGGGCGGCTTACTCCTTGCTCTTCTCCCGCTCGTGGCCATGATCTCCCTCCTGGGGCAGCCGGTTCAGAAGGACCACCGTCTATCCTGGCTCATGACCTTAGTCTGTCTCGGACTGGGAATCGGTGTCATCGCCCATCCGGCTCCATTGAATCATCTGTTCCTGTTGGCATTGCTGGTAATCATAACCGGCCTCTTGTTGCATCACCACACGATCTTGTGGCCGATTTCATGGTGGGGGATCAGCCTGTTCTGTCTCGCGGCACTTGGCGTGCTGATCGCCGCACTGGCGAACCCTCCGCTTTCGTCGTGGGGTACCCTGATCACTGCGGCAGTACTGATCCCCCTCTTGCCGTTCCACACCGGCTATGTGACTGCGCTCACACGACTGCCCGGCAACCTGCCCTCATTCTCGGCGTTTCTGCTTCCCGCCGTGGGCCTGCACGTCATGGCCTCAGTCCTTCAGACCGTACCCACGACGGTCTCTGGTATCGTCGGACTCTTCGCGCTGATCGGAGCATGGTATGGTGCCGTCAAAGCTCTGGCACAGACTCGCATTCGGCTCATGCTGGCCTATGCGAGCCTCTCCTTCTTTTCCATACTCTGGTGGCATGCCGCAACCTCAAGCCTGGCGACGTCTCGCACCGCCGTCTTCGTCGCATCAATCGGCCTCGCCACCTGCGGGCTGCTAATTGCCTGGCAAATCATTCGGACACGATATGGCGACGACGTCGATCCGTCCTCAATCAGCGGATTAGCCTCGTCGATGCCGCGGTATGCGGTGCTGCTGTCTCTCTTGGCATTGGCTGCGATGGGACTTCCCCCGTTCGGCGTCTTCGCCGGGCTGATGGGATTGCTGCTCCACTCACCGATTCCGTCCCTGATCGGCCTGATGATCATGCTGGCGGCCTGGCTGGCAGCTTCCTGGTACCTCATGAGCGCGGTACAGCAGTTGTTGTTTGGAATCAGACGGAGCGACCTTCGGTATCGTGATGTCGTGCAACAGGAATGGGCTGCACTTGCCATCACAATCGTCGTTCTCACGGTGCTGGGACTTGCCCCCATTGAGTGGTGGACGTCACCGGCGACACAGCCAATGGCAGGCGCACTCTCACGAGATCTCCCATGACACCGCTCAATGAATCGATGGATCTCGAATCTAAACGGATGGAACTCCGCGGCATCGTTCGCCTTGCGGGCGAAGTCATCGCCCAATACTGGCCGATGCGGACGTTCGTCCACCACAATCCGTTGCATAGCCTGGAATACCTCCCGTTCGAAGAAACGGTCCGGCGGGGCAAACAATTCTTGAATGGCGACGGCTATCTCCCGAGCGACCTGTATCGTGCCTACGTGACATCCGGTCGCATCAGGCTGGAGCATCTGGAAGCCGTCCTACGGCCGCTGGCACACGATCGAACGATCACTCTGGGATCTCGGTTCGTCACTCACGGGGACGTCTTGCGGACTTGCCTGACGGAAGGGCTTTGTTCGACGATTCGAGAACCGCTCGACGATCAGCTGGAAGATCCTGACCGGGATCTGATTGAGCGGATTGCAAGGAAACTGGAACATGTTCTGGAGGCACCCTCCCTCGACGATCGCGTAAAAAAGGTCGTGGAGACGAACCACACGGCGCTCTGCCGGTGGCTCACCCTCTCTCACTGGTGTGATGACACACTCGGCACCTCCATCGTTCAAACCATCAATGACCAGATGATCAAGTGGTGTTCGGCCTTTCTCGACGAAGGGCATGCCGCGTGGGCCATGCCTGACCGTGATGGGGGGCTCTACCAGAGTTGGAAACGCCTCGCCGCTCAAGAATGGTCACTCATCGGGATTGCCGACAGTCGACGCAAGATTGCCGCACTCTGCGAGCATCCAGAAGACACCCTGCTGGAAAGCTTAGACCTGTTGGGTATTCCGACGGAACTGCGGCAAGATTACTTGTCGCTGCAATTGACCGCGCTTCCAGGTTGGGCCGGCTTCATCAAATGGCGTGGAGAAGAACGCGACTATCCCTGGCAACAGGCCAACCCGGTCGGTCTTGTGAAGTTCCTGGCCATCCGTCTGTGGTATGCCAGAGAGCTTGTGCAAGCAGCGTGTCGTGAGTACCTGGATATCCCCGGACGATTCAGCGACATCGTCGCCTATATGCGTGACTATTCGGAAGAGTACTATCTGCGACGGCAGCGGATCGCCGGCCACCTCCCTGCACTCTACGCTGAAGAAGTCGACAGGCTTGCCCATCGAAAGGGACAAGGCTGGAACACGGTACTTACGCGCTACCGCACTGACGTGGTTCCCAGACACCAAGCAGCTCGTCGGCGCGGCAATGCTCGTCGACTCCTCGCATTGAGCCGAACCCTCGCGATTCCCGATGAACAGCTGGTTGAGAGTCAGCCCCAGGTACTGAAGCAAGTGATCGAATGGATCGAAGCTTTCCCGGAATCAGACCATGGCATCATTTGGCTCAAGGCCTTTGAAGCCGGGTATCATGAGCCGCTGCTTGGACAGCTCATCTCTGCATCCCAACGGGAGCGCACGGACAAGTCGACAGCCTCTCCTCTTCGCCCCTATTCACAATCCGTGTATTGCATCGATGTCCGATCGGAGCCGTTTCGTCGTCACCTCGAATCGATCGGCCCACATGAGACCTATGGCTTCGCCGGCTTCTTTGCCGCCTTCATCCGGTACCGAGCCTGGGGAAGAGAACATGACACGGAACAGTTTCCCGTCATCATGCGTGCCAAAAACGAGGTGCGGGAGATCCCTCGCAGCTATCTGGATCACAAGGTCTCTCAACATCAGGCTTGGACGAAATGGGTCCATGCGGGCCACACCTTACTGCACGATCTGAAAGAAAACGTGATTACCCCCTACGTGATGGTTGAGTCCATCGGCTGGTTTTACAGCCTTCCGATTTTCGGAAAGACCCTGTTTCCGGCGCTCTATCGACGTATCACGACCTGGTTGCAGCGGCAGTTCGTACCGTCGCTCCCGACCACGCTGACGGTGAACAAGTTATCCCCCACAGACACCTCGGAGATGCTCACGGTCGAGCATCAAAAGCTGGTACGGAAGGCGCTCCAGGAGCGCCTGGGACTGCGCAACACACACATCACCCCGTCGCTTATCGAGGGATTACGACAGCAAGCCCTTCAAGGGAAGGACCAGCAGGACACCCGTTTCCTGGCCGAGGCGGAAGCCGTCGGGTTGAAGGCAGATGTGCTTGATGCGTTTATCTTGGCTCTCCAACGAGGGTACGACGTGAACCCTCGCGCGTCGTCACGATACAAGGAACGACTGACCAGAACCGGCTTCACGCTTGAGGAACAAACCTTGACGGTCGAGACCGCCTTGCGGATGATGGGGCTGACGCAAACCTTCGCCCGGCTCATTCTGTTCTGCGCACATGGTAGCACCTCGGACAATAACCCCTACGAGTCGGCGCTCGACTGTGGCGCATGCGGAGGGAATGAAGGACAACCCAATGCCCGAGTCCTCGCCATGATGGCGAACAATGACAAGGTCCGTGCACGGTTACGGAAGGCTGGGATCGATATTCCCTCCGACACGCATTTCCTCGCCGGCCAGATGGATACCACAACGGATACGGTCCGATTGTTCGACCTCGAAGATGTGCCTCCGACCCATCGCGCCGACCTTGCGCGTCTCCAGGAGGATCTCAGGGAAGCGTCGGAACTGGCGAGCCGTGAGCGCTGCGGACGATTCCCTGAAGTTCAGTACCCTGTGGACGAAACACAGGCCACCGCCCATGTGCGTCAACGCAGTGTAGACTGGAGTCAAGTTCGCCCCGAGTGGGGACTCTCCGGCAATACCACCTTCTTGATCGGTCGTCGTGAGCTGACCAAAGGGCTAGACTTCAGGGGCCGAATGTTTTTGCATTCGTATGACTATCGTGAAGACCCAACGACTCGGTTCCTCGAAGTCTTGTTGACGGCTCCTCAGGTCGTTGCCCAATGGATCAACATGGAACACTACTTTTCTGCCGTCGACAACGAAGTGTACGGCAGCGGCAGTAAGATCTATCACAACGTCGTCGGGCGATTTGGCATCATGTCCGGCCCCTGGAGTGATCTTCGACTCGGACTAGCGAGGCAAACCGTAATGAATGGGGAAATGCCGTACCATGAGCCGATGCGATTGCTCACGATCGTCGAGGCTCCTCGGCGAGGAATCGAAAAATTAATTGCACGGCACGACGTGCTTCAGCACTATTATCATAACGAGTGGGTACACTTGGTGGTCTTGGACCCAGAGGACGGCCAGTGGTATCGGTATCAACCCAACGGGGCATGGGCTCGGATAATGAGAGAAGAAGCGATGGTGGCGTCGTGATCACACTGGAGGCTGGAAAGGAGTAGATCGATGGGCGGCTTGAGTTTACATCCGATGAAAGAACTACGTGTGATCATCGCAGGGGAACATCGCGCTTTTGTAACGGAGCTGCTGGACCGAGTTCAGGCCTCTGGGTACACGATCATCGGCAATATCTCAGGGAAGGGGCATCACGGCGTGCGGGAGGCACACTTCATGTTTAGCGAACAAGAAAGTCTTGAGATGATCCTCGCCGTTGTCCCGGAAGAAAAAGTCGAGCCGATCTTCGCCGGACTGAAACCTTTGTTCGCGCGACATTCGGGGTTCGTATATGTTGCAGATGTCGCCGTCAGTCGTCAGGAATACTTCCGGCAAAAGGGTACACAACCCTGATCGAGATACACGCCCCACCATCCCTCAATTTCACGTAAGTCCGGTAGGGTCGCCTTTTTGCCACCCACCGGCCTGAGGGAATCGGCGTACTCGCATGCCGTTGGGTCAGCGTTAACCATCTCCCACTGCTTGGTTCCCAACATCGATCGTACCACTGCGATCAATGCAGGAACTTGACCAATGCCGACTCGTTCAACTCCCTATTCACAGGCTCCGCTTCTGCCATAGACTTCATGAGTCTCAGAATGTTACCGCCGCCCTCCATACGAATGATTTTCATGGCACTGACGGCGCTATCGACTTCACTCACTGAGGAAGTCGCACCAAAGATGGCAGGCCTATCTGGGCGTGAAGGTTCCACGCCCGCTACCCATTAATACCAGCATCGCATAAAATCCCTCAAAGGGGCTTCGCTGACGGCTGGTCTGAAACGATGGCCTTGGGCATCATGCCCTCATCATTGACCAAATCGTAACCAGGAGCAGGCTGAACGATCCGTACCTTGTCCCCTTCAAGCAACGCACTGCTGGGGTTATTCACAATACGATCTTTTGTAGAAATGCCCTCTTCCACTTCGACAGTGCTGTCCAACATTTTTGTTACGACAACCGGTTTGAAGTGCACCCGGTCGTCCTCGGCCATGATGACCACCTGCGTGCCGTGCTCTTGAAATACTAACGCACTTGTCGGAATCGTCATCACCCCTGAATCAACAGGAGCCGTCAGTCGAACACTGGCATAGGAGCCCGGCCAAAGCGCTCGATCCTCGTTGTCGATAGTAAACACTGTAACCGCCGTACGGGTATTCACATCGAAGCCCTTCGCCACAGTTAGAAAGTTGAACGTAAAATGGCGCTTAGGGAGTTGTGGGACCGTCACATTGGCAGTCAGCCCGAGGCCGAGAAATGGGCCAAAACGTTCCGGCACGTTCACAAAGAGCCGTAACTTATCCACCACTGCAACGGTAAAGAGGTTATTCTTGGCGTTGGGAGTATTGATACTCCCCTCCTTGGATACCAAATCACCAGAATTGATGTTCCGCTGAATCACCACTCCGTCGAAAGGGGCAGTGATTTTTTTAAATCCGATGAAGGCTTCAATGTTCTTCACCTTTTGCTCCGCAGCGGCGACCTTCGCCGCCTCGGCCTGTGCCTCGGCGAGTTGCACAGAGATGGATTGTTCAGAGAGTGCTTGGTTTTCTCGCATGGCCAGGTAGCGCTTCGCCGTCAGTTGAGCCAGTGCATTTCTGGCCCGCTCGGACTCTAGATCCGCAAGGGCCTGTCTGTATTCGGCATCGAGATCCGGCGTGTTCAATTCGGCAAGGACATCCCCTTTCTTAACGATGTCTCCATAGTCCTTGTACCAAGCCTTCACATAGCCTTCGACACGCGCATAGATGGGAGCCTCGTACCATCCCTCAATCGTGCCGGGAAGCGTAATGCTGTCCATCGGCTCAGACGTCTTAGCCTGTATGAGGGCTACAGTAGGCGTGGCGGCTTCAAGAGTGGTCTCTTGCAATGCCTTCGCCTCATGCTGACCGTTGTAGATTCTGAAAACGAGATACCCTGGGCCGAGGATGAGAGCTACGAGCAACAAAACCCTTCCAGTGGAAGTCATGTTATGCAGTCTCCTTTTGCGATGCGATTCGTCGGTGATAGACGATGGCGTAGACGCAGGGAACGAAGAAAAGCGTGAACAGAGTCCCCACAAACAGGCCTCCCATGACGGCCCGCCCGAGTGGCGCATTTTGTGAATTGGCTGTGGCCATGGGGAGCATGCCGATGATCATGGCTGCGGCTGTCATCAACACCGGGCGGATACGAGCCGTTCCAGCCTCCACCGCAGCCCGAAGCGCATCGCCGTGTACGGCAAGCCGCTCACGGGCGAAGGAGACGAGCAGAATCGAATTGGCTGTCGCTGTCCCCATCGTCATGATGGCCCCCATCAGTGATGGCACCGAAATATTCGTGTGGGTCACGAACAATGCCCAGGCAATCCCTGCCAATGCACCGGGCAAGGCCGTAATAATAATGAACGGATCAAGCCAAGACTGAAAATTGACAACGATCAGGAGATAGACGAGGACCACCGCAATTAACAGTCCGAAGAACATTTCACGAAGTGCGGTATGCATCACCTCGGCCTGGCCTTTGATTTCAATCACCGAACCTTGGGGCAACTCCCCCTCCATATCGTGCGTGACCTGCTGAACATCCGCCAGCACTTCGCCGAGAGACCGCCCTTCTGCAGCGACGTAGACGTCGATGAGCGGCATAATATTCCCGTGCGTGACCGCCCCCGGTGTACCAATTGGCCTAAGATCAGCCAGGTTTCCGAGGAGTTGTGGATTCAGGACTCCTCCCTCTCCGGACTCGCGACCCTCCTTTGCGACAGGAACGGCCATGAGATCCTTGAGACTCGTGAGTTGGGGTTGCGGCGTGTAGACATTGATTCGATAGGACATGCCGGTCGCACGATCGAGCCAATACTTCTGATCGACTTGTTGGCTGCCGGCAGTCGTCACGAGCATATTGTTCCCAAAATCAGTCTGGTCCAGGTTCATCCCAAGCGAGAACCGTCGATCTGCCTCCGCGAGCAGTGTTGGCATGCCCATCGGCTGCTGAACCACCACGTCACTGGAGCCCGGGATTTGCCGTAATCTTCCCGCCAACTTACGAGCGAATTCATGGTTCGCATAAATGTCCGGGCCGTTGATCTGCACATCGATCGGCGCCAGAGACCCGAAATTCAGGATTCTTGCGGTGAGGTCGGCCGGTTGGAACGTGAATTCTGTGCCGGGATAGCGGGCATTCAGGCCGTTGCGGAGGATACGGCGATAGTCCCAGACAGGCGACTGCCCGTTCTTTAATGAGATAGTGAGGTCGCAGTCTTGAGTTCCGACGGTCGGACTCGGGATGAACGCGAGGTTATGAGCCCCGACCGGAATCCCGCAGTTGCTGACAATAGACTCCACCTCGCCCGGCAAGAGCTTTTCGACATCTTTCGCGACCAGGGATGTGAGCCGCGCGGAGACCTCAATCCGCGTACCAAGCGGCGCCCGCATATGCATCTGCATGATTCCGGACTTGATCTCGGGAAAGAACTCCGTGCCGTTGAAGTAAAAAAGGACGAGTGAACCCGTCGATATCACCAACGAAACTATGACAAAACGGGAACGGTTGTTTATTGCTCGTTCGAGTTGAGCGCTGTAGCGATCCCGGAATCTCTCAAAGCCATGCTGGAAGTTCTGCTGGAACCGGATGAATGGATTTCCCGATTGTTTTCCATCGGAAGGGCCGCCATGTCCATGCGCATGATCAGCCTTGAGAATGTACTTCGACATGGTGGGCACAAGCGTATAAGTCAAGATAAAGGACGCCACCATCGAATAGATGACCGCTTTTGCCATCGGCGGGAAGACCCAGCCTGAGATTCCGGTCAAATGGAACAGCGGCACCCAGACAATCGTAATGGCAAGCGTGGCCACAAACGTGGGGAGCACGATCTGATTGGCAGCCTCGACGATCGCCTGTTCCAGCGGTTTACCCATGGCAAGATGGGTGTCGACGTTTTCGATCATGACCGCGGCATTGTCGACGAGAATCCCTACGGCCAATGCCAATCCGCCAAGAGTCATGACGTTAATCGACTCCTCTTGAATGTGCAGTAAGATGAGCGCGCTCAGAATGGCGAGCGGGAGTGATGTAAGGACAATGACCGTCGGTCGCCAGGATCCCAGCAGGAGCAGCACGATAATCCCCACCAGCGCAGCCGCAGTTAGCATTTCGTGCACCACGTCCGCAATGGCATCTTTCACGAATTGGGAGGCGTCGATGAGGAGCTTGACTTTGACGTCTTTCGGCAAGACATCTTGAATGCGCGGAATGAGTTCTTTGATGCCGTCCACGACTTCCAGCGTAGAGGCCTCGCTGCTTTTCATCACCACCACGATGACGGCCTGCTGACCCTCGACGAGCACGGCGTTCGTTTGCACCCTCCCGGCAAGACGAGTTGACGCGACATCTCGCAAATGAATGAAGGCGTTGCCGTCTCGCTTGATCGGGATGTCATCGAACTCCTCAATCTTCAATGCTGACGCATTCGTCAAGACGAGCCAGTCGGTCGCCTTGAGCTTAATATCCCCTCCCGGCAGTACCAGATTCTGTCTGGAAATGGCCTCGTGAATATCTGCAGGGGTGAGATGACGGGCAAGAAGTTTCTGCTGATCGAGGTTGATCATGACCTGCATGTCCTGACCACCATAAGGGTGCGGCAAGATCGCACCGGGGATCGTGACGAGGAGGGGACGGATTCGCATGATGGAGAGATTGTAGAGCTCTGCTGGTGTCAACGTGTCCGATGTGATTTGCAATGTAGCGACCGGGACCTGAGACGGGAACAGTCGCATGACCATCGGCGCATTGATATCCGGCGGCAGTGCCTTGACAGTCGTCTGCGAAATCGCTGCAATGTCGGCTTCACTCCCACCCAAATCGACTCCGTCCTGAAGATAGACATTGATAATGGCGTTGCCGAATAACGAATTACTCCATATATATTTGATGCCCTCGACCGTTTGAGTGAGGAACCGTTCAAAAACATAGGTGATGCGGCCCTCGACATCTGCCGGCATCAGGTTGTCATAGATCCAGACGATCGAGCTGACGGGGATTTGGATCACCGGAAAGACGTCGGTCGGCGCCTCAAACACTGCCATTGCCCCGAACACTACGATCAAGATGGACAACACCACAAAGGTGTAGGGTTTATTTAGGGCTATTTGGACGAGTTTATTCATGTGAGAGGTTTCTCCATAGATCCTTATTCATAAGGTCGTGATTGATGAACAACGTTCAACATGATGCCGCTATCCCGTCTGGTCCTGTGTTGATGAAGAGCCATACCGATATCTCTCGCGCCGGATGCCGACCCACCTTCCATTTTTCAAAATATGCAATTTCAAATGACGGGCCAATGACAGAACGGATAGCAAGGTGCCTGCCGACGAGACAGAACGCGAAAAACCTTGGATAATGTGGGCGAGTAATGAACTATGCGGTCATGCAGAAGAGAAAACGAAGCGTGCCATAATGACACAGGTGTGCCAAATACCACCTCAATAAAGGTATCTTCTCAAATACCTCCTGCTAGTGTTTCGAATCCTTTGATGCAGCTTCTCTCATAGAGCGAACCACCCACAACACCATGTTGGCCACATCACATTACCAGTAAAAGACCAGTGTGACATTCGGGACGATGCGCAGATATTTGATTGGCACTCAGCTGCATTCCTTGCCGTGCTGGTCGTTGAGTTCCATCGTACTCGCCAGCAGGCTGTTGACAAAGCCCGCCAGCAACGTTCTTGCCTCATTCAGAGGCTCACCGTATGACATAGCGCAGGCTTCACTCTTCGTTCGCTGTAGCCATGCCAGACGGCCTTTCCGAACAGCCTGCGGGCCACTCTGCTTCCGTTGGAGAACTTTTGAATACCGTGCGTTTTCAGGAATATGAATGTGTTTGTTAGCGCACTGCTAGTTATACTTCTATTTATTGAACACCTATAAACCTTGTGCAAAGCGTGCGATGTCGCACGAACTGAAGCGTGTTTGATTGGTCAAGCCGTTAGGTAATCGTAAAATGATCATTGAACTGAGAACAATGACCGTCCATCACCGTCAGGATCATGATTTGCAGGACTCGATCTTGTGGCATCCCTTATGAATACCCTGACTGAAGTCTCTAAGGAGCGTCCGCTAAACCACCGTCTTTGACTTACCACAATTGCGTGGAAGCGTAGTCCGGAGAGTTCTAGGTAGGATATGCATCACAGCATGCAGGCAGATCTCGTATTGTTTCTCATCGAGATGGTATCAGCATCCAAAAGAAATATCTTTGATCGAATGTTCATCCACAGCATTCCTTCACGCACTGCGTTGGGTTTCTCTTCTTGGTGTCCGCAATCAGCTGTGGTGCTCCTTGAACCATTCCATGAACCATATTCTCAAGGCGGCGAAGAGTAAGATGTTAGGGAGACGACTTAGATTCGACGGTATTATGGCTTGGTTCACGGTGACCGCAGCCATACTCCTTGGATTGTCCGTCGCCGGGATGGCGTTTCTCGAAGGCAAGGCTGTGGAGCAGGCCGCTGCACGCAATCGACAATCGGCATTTCTGCGGATCTCGGAGTTTGTGGGCGGAGTGATCGAACAGACTGGGGGATTTTATAATCTGCCTCAACTACAAGAACTCATCCAAGATGTTCGGGGGATTCGACCAGGAATTCATCGTCTGTCGGTATTTGAAATCACTCCTACGTCCAGCTCCCTCATTCTGAGTACTGATTCGAAGGCTGCGCCGCGAATGTTGGATCCAGAGGAACGCCATGAGGTCGAGCTAGGGCGTTCAGTTATGCAGCTGGACAAATCAGCCACAGAACGAGCGTGGCTCATTACGGTTCCCATTCGAATAGAAGGAAAAATCGTCGGCGCATTGCGCGGACTGTATTCGGCGAAAGAGTATGACGACCTGCTTACAAAAGAAAATGAGGTGGCAAAAGTATTTGGGATCGGCGCCGTTCTGGTAACTTCCTTGGTGTTCCTCTTGCTGATTCGAGCAAAGATTCATCAACCGATTCATCAATTGCTGTCCGCGATCGGAAACATTAAAGCTGAAGATCTCTCCCGGCACGTATCAGTGAACAGCCCAGTAGAAGTCCAGGAGGTGGCAGTACAGTTCAACCGCATGCTCGACCGCCTGAGGGAAGCAGGGTTAGAGAAAGATCACCTTGTGGACGAAATTCAGAATTTCAACCGTACGCTCCAGAACCGTGTTGGGGAAGCTACCGAGGAACTTCAACGAGCGAATCTGGAACTGGTTGAGGCAAGACTCTCAGCTGAACGAAGTCAGCGCCTGGCTGCGTTAGGAGAGTTGTCTGCAACAGTGGCTCATGAATTGGGCAACCCATTGAATGTGCTCTCAGGCCATCTGCAAATGCTCGCTCGTAGCGACCGCCCAACAACTAGAGAACGACACCTCTCAGTTATTCAGGCTGAAATTGATCGAATGGTTGGCATTATTAATCAGCTATTGGCCCAGACTCATGTGCATTTCCGACCTGCGCCGGTTGATCTAAATCGCTCAGTTCAAGATGTTCTCGCCCTGCTCTCACCAAATCTACGGAGAGTACGGGTCGTTCTCCATGCCGACTTACAAGCCGACCTTCCCCCGGTCTCCGGGGACCAACGAGCCTTGCACGGGTTGTGCTTCAATCTGATCACCAATGCCGTCCAAGCAATGCCATCCGGTGGCGAATTGACCGTCAGAACGTGCATGGCCTGTGGGGAGCATCCGTCAGGAAAAATCGTCTTGGGTGACCGAGTTAAGAACCACGGCCCGACGGTGCGGTTGATGATCGCGGACACGGGTATCGGAATCCCTCCTGAACTTCTTTCCCGAATCTGCGAGCCGTTCTTCACAACCAGACACGACCAAGGCGGAACAGGGCTGGGAATGGCGATCTGTCACCGTGTGGTGACAGACTGCGGAGGCAGACTTGCCGTGACCAGCGAAGTGGGATGGGGAACGGAGTTTGCAGTCGACATCCCACTATGGAATGCCGAGCGGGGGGAGAAGTGATGTTCTGGGCGAAGACGCATCCTTCGATCCTCGTCATTGATGATGACCGCCGGAATCGTGAAATGTTGGCTGAGGCGCTCAGTCAAGCTGGATTTGAGACCGACATCGTATCCGACGGCGTCGGTGCTTTAGACAAGGTCAAGCTGGTTCCATATGATGCCGTGTTGAGTGATATTTGCATGGCCCCGTTTTCAGGTTTGGACCTTCTCGATTCGCTTCGCAAGACCATGCCGGAGACGCCTGTTGTACTCTTGACCGCTTTCGGTTCGGTCGATACCGCCATTCAGGCCATGAAACAAGGTGCGTTCGATTACATGGTCAAGCCCGTCAATTTGGAAGAGCTCGTGCTGACCATGAGGCGAGCCGTAGAGCATAGACGTTTGATTGATGGCAATGGTGCACCTCAGCGTCCATCAAGTGAACAGCTCAAGACGGTTTCATTGATCGGACACAGTAAACCTATGGTCGACGTCTTCAAGCTGGTCGGGAAAGTCGCCAGCAGCCGAGCAGCCGTCCTCCTTCAAGGGGAGAGCGGAACCGGCAAGGAATTGATTGCCCGAGCGATTCATGATAACGGACCGCGGGCTATCCACAAGTTCGTCGCCGTCAACTGTAGCGCCATTCCCGATTCCTTGCTTGAAAGCGAGCTCTTCGGCCATACCAAGGGTTCATTTAGCGGTGCTCATGCCATGCGGCGTGGATTGCTGGAAGAGGCGTCCGGCGGCACGTTCTTTTTGGATGAAGTCGGAGATCTCTCTCCATCCGGGCAGGCAAAACTGCTCCGTGTTCTCCAAGAAGGAGAACTGCGAAGGGTCGGGAGCAACGAATCGGTGCCGGTGGACCTGCGGATCATTTCTGCGTCGCGCCGAAATCTTTCTGAACTGGTAGGGGCTGGTCGGTTTCGTGAAGACCTCTTGTATCGGCTGAACACGGTGACGATTCTATTACCGTCCCTTCGGGACCGGCCCGAGGACGTTCCACCGCTCGTCGAATACTTTCTTTTTCGGCACAGCAGTCATGGACACTTTCCCGTACCTTCCTTCTCGTCCAGCGCGATGCGCGCGCTGGAAAAGTATACATGGCCGGGGAATGTGCGTGAATTAGAGCATGTCGTCGAGCGAGCGGTCGCGTTGGCAACGCATGCGATCCTTTCGATCAATGATCTTCCACCGGAGGTCTTAAAGAACCACAGGGGCACAGCCGATCACCAAGACACTTTCCCCGGCACACTCAAGGCATTGCAGAGAGAACAAGTGCTGAAGATGCTGGAATCCACGCAGGGCAATAAGGAACGAACCGCGCGTTTACTCGGTATTAGTCGGCGGACATTGTATCGACTTCTCGATCGATACGGTTTTGGGAAGAATGGGCATTTCTCGAATACAGACACAACAGACACTACCGGTGCCTAGCCTACCTCATGCAGGGCCCAATACAGTTATTGGCTCGGATCGAGGTCGATCTCGCCTTCTGCTTCCTTGGCCTGCAGTTCCGCATAGGTGGCTAGCTCATGCAGCTGATGTGCGAAAAACTTCATCTGCTTTGCGAATTCGTCTGTCTCCGATCCAGGTTGTTTCTTCAAGACCAACTCTGCCTCGCGCTCTCGGTGCACGGCCATCGCATGGAGTTCTCGTGATTCCTCATGCCAGTAGAACATTCGGTCTGACGAATGCATCTGCAATGTCCTCTGCACTCCGAACGACGCCGTGGGATGTGCCGGTGTACTCGCCGTACACGCGTCAAGCAGCACGAGAGCCGCACACAGAGTGATGAGGCACAGTATTGTTGCCTTCATGTGGCCTCCTTCGGCATCCAGGACGCCGTCATGGCCAGTTTGTTGGACGCATTCAACGCTGCAACCTTGTAGCACTCAGCGAGGGTGGGGTAGTTGAAGACCGTCTCCAGAAAATAGTCGAGGCCGGCACCCAGTCCAAGCACCGCTTGGCCGATGTGAATCAATTCGGTTGCACCGGTACCGATGGCATGCACACCGAGCAGCCGGTGGGTGTCACGGCGGAACAGCAGTTTGACCAATCCGCTGTCGTCGCCGAGAATTTGGCCTCGGGCGATTTCCCGGTAGCGCGCCACTCCAGTCTCATACGGAACCTTCTGCGCCGTCAGTTCATGCTCGTGCGCGCCCACCATGGAGATTTCCGGGATCGAATAGATCCCCACGGGAAAATGAGCCGCCATGGGTTTCGACTCCACCCCGAAGGCCGAATGTGCGGCTAGACGGCCTTGTTCAGCCGACGTCGCGGCTAAGCTCGGATAGCCGATCACATCTCCGGCGGCCAGGATATGAGGCACGGCCGTTCTAAATTGGCTGTCGACGGTTACCAACCCTCGAGAATCGGCGGTCAACCCTGCGGCCGGAAGATTCAGCCGCGTCGTGGCGCCCTCGCGACCTGCCGAAAAGAGGACCAGGTCGGAGACGATCACTTTGCCGGATTCCAAATGGATGACCACCTCACGGGGAGGGCCTTCGCGGAGTTCCAGCCGCTCCACGGCCTCGCCAAGCCGAAAGGTGACCTCGTGACTCCTCAGCTGATGCATGAGTTCGTCTACAATTTCCCCGTCGATAAATTCCAGGGGGCGGTCTCGTTTATCGATGACAGTGACATCCAACTGCAACGCCGCGAACATGGAAGCATACTCGATGCCGATCACTCCGGCCCCCACAACCGCCATCCGTCGTGGAAGATGCTTCAGGTGTTTGATCTGGGCGCTCGTCAGCACAAGCTCACCATCTGCGCTCACGCCCCGAGGGATGACCGGTTGGGTGCCCACCGCGAGCAGAATCTTGTCGGCTGTCACAGTCCGCGTCTCGGTCGGCGTGGTCACCAACACGGTATGAGGGCCGGTGAACGTCGCTTCTCCGCGGAGCAAGAGCACCTCGTTCCGCCATAGCTGGGCTTCCACCACTTGCGCTTCCCGTTGGATCACGGCGCCCACACGCCGCATGAGTTGATCCGCGGTGGGACGACTGTTCAGATGTTGACCGACATGCTCGTCAAACCGGTGATCCTCTGCGATGAACGAGAGGACGGCTTCACGGAAGGTCTTGCTGGGGATGGTCCCGGTCGCGACGCAGACTCCACCCACGATCGGCCACCGCTCGACGACCGCCACACGCTTTCCAAATTTTGCTGCCTGAATCGCGGCTCGTTGGCCTGACGGCCCGCTACCGATACAGAGCAAATCAAAGTCATAGTCCTGGGGCATCAGTTCCTCTCATTCTGACGGACCACTGGGCAGAGAGTGACTCGTCGATGCCGAACAACACATTTGGTTCGGTCGCTGTGGGTATCGAGGACTCGACCACAGTTGCTTGCTTGGTTCCCCACCTCACCGAAGGATATGGGTCCCTTCTCGAGTCGTCAGGCCATGCTGTAGTAACCTGTACCCTTGTCACGCCGAGACAAGCGGCGATCCCCGGATCGCCTTGAAGGGTTATCTGTTTTATGTGAAGGGTCAAGCCACTAACCCCATGCATGACGTCGCCCTCATCATCCTGGCGATCTCCTCCGCCTCGATGGGATTGATGAAGGTGCCGCTCATCCTCCGACAACGATGAAAGATCGCAGAGCATGAGCTCAACCTTGCTCGATGCTGTTGAGGGGGCATTTTTATCAGCAACCCTTGTTGCGTATACTGATACCCAGCGCAGCATCAATCCTTCTCAAGACAGAACGTCCGCTCTTCCAACGGATAATAGCCACTTCCACTTTCATAGGGAAAATTGGCGATCTCTCTTCCCTCTGTCTTCCAAATGTGAAGACACTGGGCAACGACATGAGGCTTGTTTACGAAGACTCCCTCGCCTTCCACGAGTTTGACACCTGCTGTCTTCCCGATCGCAATAAGACGATTGCCTGGGTATAGCCAACTGGCATTCAGGGTCTGGTTGAAAGAAATGGCAAAGGTAAAGGGTGGGGCATGCGTGGCGGCAGCAGAAGGGCCATAGCTGGGATGTGCGACGATCGTCTGCTCCTCAACAAGCATGACGACACCGTCCGGTTTCTGAATGGCGATGAGGATCGCTCCACCCAATTTCACTTTGTGAGAGGCGACGTCGACGGTGGAGGCAGGAGAGGTGTGTGCCTTCCAGGCGTTGACATCAGCGCTGTCCGACGGTTCGCCCCCCCTCAGTACTTCCGGTGAAAAGAGCGGTGGGGTCAAGCAGGCTCCCAACCATACCCACATCGCAAATAGGCCCATGATCCGCATGGGTGACCCTCCTTTTTTCTCCATGACACAGAAACGGAATGGTCATTTCTACCTGAGCGTAGGTGACCGGGGATTGAGCAGGAACCGTTTGCACCTTTCGGACGAGATCCTGCACCACGATATGAGCATCCGTCAGCCTGAGCGGCACTCGGAAGAACCCCCCGTACAGTTTTTGCGCCCCGCTCCTCCCGATACAGTCAAGAGACCCGTCGGCAGTTAGGGCGAGCTGATGCGGCCGAGGATCTCTCGTTCCGCATCCAGCCAATCATCTACGGCACAGCCGTCACGGTGCCCCCGCTGAACATAGAGCTCATAAGCCCGTATCGTGATCTGTGCCTGAAGATCTCCGTGGTCCCTTTCCTGGTCAACTCCTTCTCCAACCTCGTAAGTGTCTGTCCCGACTCTTGCTGGAGCAGAAGCTTGTGCACACTTGGCGATTTCGTGGCGAGTCGTTTTTAGATTCATGCTGTCTTGCCTCCTTCCATGTCTCGTAGCAAATCGGCCCAAGAGGTTTCGTCGTGGCGACATCCTCATACTCCGACGTGACGGTGCCCTGCCGCTTCTAGGATGTTCGAAAGGTGAATCGTGTAGATACCTGGGACTTTAGGGATCAGGTTGATAATTCCCTCTCGACTCAGCTGATCAATAATAAGAAACACTTGATTCCAGGTGAGATGTGGACATTCCAGGACAATATCATCGAGCGCGCTGTTCGGAGATCCCACGATGACATCGAGAACCCGCTGGGTATTCATGTCGAGCGCCTTCATACCGCCTCCTCCCTGCTACAGATTTCTTACTGCCTGCTTCACGACACTCTCCCTTCACTGTCTCACCGCAACTATCCATCAGTGGACAACAACCCCCTTATTGTGGTTTCAAGACAGAAGATTCTGTGTTCCGGAGTGTAATAGCCTATGAATCCTATCCACGGAACATAGCGAAGCACCGTCGTTTTGGTTTTCCAAATGCGAAGACTTTGCACAGTGCGGTGGCGGTAGCACGTTCAAACTACCGTCAATCAATTCAGGGCTGAGTCTGTCCGTTGTTCCGACCACCGCAAGCTCATTCCAGGCCCCCAACATACTGGGCTCGAGCAAGCCTTTGAAGATGATCGCAGCGGAAGTACAAAGAACCTCCTCTCCCGACCTGCCAGGACTGAAGTCGCAAAATTGATTTAAGAATTGGTGTGATACATCTCCTCGATAAAGTCTCCTTCGCGTGCATCGCCTAACATCCGTTGGAATACAGTAAACCAGACAACCAGACGGGGCACACGTTTTCGCACCAGATCCATGAGCGTTGTCGCTCGCACAGCGAGGACCATCGTATTCCATAGTCACCTATCCCTCATCAATTGCTCTGCTCAGGCGCGCGGAGTGTTCTCACTAAACCGTTCGATCTGGCGAATCGTCGAGGGTCCTCCGTGTTCCGCGACCCTCCCCGGCTTGATCCACCCACACTCCGGGTCCGGGCGATCGGGTTTCACCGTCAGGAGAAATGGGACTCTCCACCCTCATGTCCGCTGCAAACTTCGTCGCCGTGGTGACTACGCCCATGAAACGATCGTTGGTCAATACGAAGTGGTCAGCAGGCAGAATGGTCACCAATGCGTCCTGGTCTTTCCGGAGGATGTGGCGCAGCGGCAACAGAATGTCGGGCGCAGTCTCGCGGTCGGCCGGTTGAAGCAACACCCTGCCGGGGGGCGACGTACCGAGAGTCTGAAACGGGTAGGACTCGTGATGAGCCGTGCCGCTGGCGATGAGGCGCTCGGGTGGAATCAGAAGTCGTGCCCGCTTGATCGGATACTCCAACAGAGAGCACCGACCCACAAAGGCACAGAATTGGTTCGGTATAGGACGTCCGAACCGCTCACGGGCAAACCCTTTTAGGCGCTCTCTTTCCTCTCCAGCCAAGGTGATGTCCCCAAATGCTTCCCCCCTCACACCCATGACCACCTCCGTACGGTGTCATCCTGAGTTGGTTGGATGGCCGATCGCCTCAACCCGACTTACATCCGAACAGCGATCTTGCGGGATGGAGCTATGCTCGGCAGTCCTGGTTCCAACCGGTTGAGACGGATCACCATATCCTCCACGTTCCCACAATTGATGCATCGCACTTGCCATGATGCACGAAACGCGTTCAACGTTGTCATGCCAGAAAGGGATTCAACGGCCATGAGCCCCCTACAACGCCCACACATCACGGGTCCTATTTCTGACACGGGCCGACTCCCATTATTCTGTTTATTGTAGTTGGTTATGGATTGAACGCACTCTCGTACCTGTACGAAACTCCTCAGTCGGCTGCGCAGCTGACTGATCGCCCAAAGAATTGATCAGGATCGTCACGCTCAACTTGGTCTGCAAGCGAGCTCCATAACCTTTCCCCCGATAATAGACTCGAATTCCTTTTGCTTCTTTTTTTGTTCTTTCGGCTGCATACACTCGACAGCATGTACTGCATTTCCTCGGCTCGACACTTCAGGATATCTACCTTGGTCGCTTCCGCATAACTACCCGAACATTTCTAGTGATTCTCGAACTCTTCTCTGACGCACTAATACTCTGGATAGTTGGAAGCACCTCCTCGGTGTCACCCGCCATCGCACATCCTAACGGTAGACTTGCTTTCATGGTTTCTACGTATAGAAGCCACTTGTGAGCGTTCCGTGACCATCCCTTCCGTCGCTGGATACGATCGCAGTCCCCGTTAGCCTGGCTTGACGATGGCCCCACAAGCCAACAATGAAATCACCATCAAGATGAGAAACAGGGCCTTCGCAACGTAATGCATGATTTCCGTCATCTAGGCCGACAGCCTAGTTCCCGCCACCCAGTTCGATTTCTTCACCAAAATGGTTACCCGTAGAATATGACTCGTATCTCTAATTCCTCTGCACCTATCTGAATCTAGCGGCGACTCAACTGCCCCCTCCGCCATTCACATTATCACCGCGGATACCCTCCTGAATTTCCGAAGTATCTTTATACCGTGAACATAGCAAGCACGATGCCATCAGAACGATCGATCGGCTGCTATTTACCAGGCACTGTTGTTCAAGAGATTCGCCGAATGATCAGTTTTGATCTGGGAGACAATCTGGCAGAATTTCGTGACAGTCTGACATAGTATGCCACACAAGCACATGCAACCCTTAGAAGTGAACCGAGGGAGCTACAATAGGAAGGCTCAACAGCACAGCTGTCATGAAAATACTTTGCCCTGTTTTAGACGGGGTAAGGGCCCGCAGCAATCGATGCTAGACGATCGATACTGCAAAACACCTGACACTGTGAGAGCTGAAGGCAGGTTTTCCGTGACGGATGGTACGGCGTGGTCTAAATCCGCGTGATACGGTCTTGAACGGATGGCCTGCCTTGTATTTGGATTGAATCGTGATCGCTCGGTGACTCGATGACTCGCCGATGGGTGGGCTTCACAAAAATCCCTCCCGAATTGATGACCAAATAGTACGGGTAAAGAAGTGCGCGCGAGACCACTGCTCGCTCGTTCAGCTGTACTTCTTTAGTCGTCGATCCAGTGAAAATCTGGTCAGTCCGAGTTGTTTGGCCGCAAGACTCTTGTTGTAGTCTGCAAGTCGCAATGTTTCTTCGATAATCGACTCCTCGATTTGCTCGAGCGTTTGTTTCCCGACATGCATTTCGATGCGGATGAGCCGTTCTTCCCCGACCGATACGGAGGTGGTCGTCTGTTTAATTGTATCGTGCAGTTCACGAGGCAGGTAATCGACGGTCAACACTTGACCGGCGCAAAAAATCATCGCCCGTTCGATAATGTTTTCAAGTTCCCGAATATTCCCCGGGTAATGATAGCGCTCTAAGATCAACCGGGTTGCAGGGTCAAGTTCCGGAACCGGCTTGCCGAACTCGTGCGCGAATCGCATCATAGTCCGCTGGCAGAGGGGGATAATGTCTTCCACTCGTTTGCGAAGAGGCGGGATCTCAAACGTGACGACATTAAGACGAAAATAGAGATCTTCCCGAAAGACCCCTCGCTCCACATCTTTCTTGATCTCACGATTGGTCGCCGTAATCAGGCGAAAATCCACGCCCAGGTCGTCGGTGCTTCCCAGCCGTCTGAACGAGCGCTCCTGAATTACTCGCAGCAATTTGGCCTGCATCGACAAATCCAAGTCACCGATTTCATCGAGGAACAGGGTGCCCCCTTCCGCCTTCTCGAGGAGACCCAATTTGCGTTGATTGGCGCCGGTGAAAGCTCCCCGCTCGTATCCGAACAACTCGCTTTCGAAGAGATCTTTTGGAATGGCGGTGCAATTGACCCCTACAAAGGGTCCGGCTGCTCTTGGTCCATTATGATGGATGACCCGCGCCAGAAACTCTTTCCCTGTTCCGGTTTCACCGAGCAACATGACGGAGGACTTTGGATTCTCGGCTACTCCGTGAACCTGCTCCAGTAAGTGCTTCATCATGGAGCTGTGCGCCTCGAGATTACTTAGATGAAACTGATTGGCTTGACCACTAAGTTCAGCCTCCAAACGACGCCGAAGCGTCAACATATCGATCGCACGACCAGTGACGGCATCAAGCCCCTCAAGGTCGACGCTCTTGATCAAGAAGTCATAGGCCCCCAACTTCATCGCTTCGACGGCATCCTGCACTGATCCATAGGCCGTCAACATGATGACCAAAGCGGAAGGAGCCATGTGACGGATATGCTTGAGTGCATCAAGGCCGCTCATGCCAGGCATCTTGAGATCAAGCAGCACAAGATCAGGGTGCGTATGCTGAAGCGCCTCCATCAAGGCCTCGCCGGATTCATACCCGACGGCGGCATGTCCTTGCCTGGCTAGACGCTTGATGATCGCCGTACGAATGACATGCTCGTCATCTGTCACAAATACCGTTGCGCGCATTGATCAACCCTTCGTTGAGACCGGTTCTTGCTCAAGTGGCATCCAAATACCAAGGATCGTCCCCTTGCCAACCTCACTACTGGCATAGATGTCTCCTCCATGAGCCTCTATGATATTCTTGCAAATTGCGAGCCCCAATCCTGTCCCATTGCGTTTCCCGGACGTGACGAACGGTTGAAATATCTGGCCGATCAGTTCAGGAGCAATCCCATGCCCAGCATCTTTTACTTGAATCATGATACCTGGCCGCTCTTCACGGAATAATTCATCGGCCGTAATCTGAATGGGAGGCCCTCCGTCGGAGGTTGCCTCCAATGCGTTGTGCACGACGTTCAGAAGCACTTGCCTCAGTTGGTCACGGTCCGCATGAATTTCGTTGATCATGGCTGAGACGTCAGTCTTGAGAGCGAGGTGCCTCTGATCCAACTGAACCTTCAGCAACTTCGTCACCTCTTCAACCAATTTGGTCAGGTCAACGCGAGTCGGCGCGATTCGGCGAACCCGGGCAAAGTCCACGATTTCATTGACGATGCGATCCAACCGGCGCGTTTCCGACAAGATAACTTCAACCTCCTTCCGCTTCACATCGGACGGCTCGAAGTCATCCAACAGCACTTTGGCCGTTGACCCAATCCCGACCAAAGGGTTTCTGAGCTCATGCGCGATACCTGCCGCAACCTGCCCCAATGTCGCCAAGTTTTCCGCTCGACTTAGTCGAACCTGCAGGCTTTCGAGAGCCGTGATATCAATGTTGAAGCCCACATAGACGATATCTGACGATTCCAAATCCATGATGGGGACGTGCCGACTTAAGATCTTTCGTACATTGCCGTCGTCATGGACAAACCGGAAAATTGTTTCACAGGGGCGCCCTTCGGCCACGGCCTGAGAAAAGGTCATCAGGACGCGGTTACGGTCGGCAGGATGAATGCGTTGGAGGAATGTAGCGGGTGCAACTTCCTTGTCGGGATCAAGTCCGGCTAACTGTTGATTATATCGATTGCTAAAGGTGACCTTCACACCTTTCGTAATGACAATACCGACAGGGGCATGGTCCACCAATCCTCGATACTTTGCTTCCGAGGCCGACAAGGAGGCATTCAATTTCTTGAGGGTATACTCCGAATGCTGGAGCTCTTCGACATCTTGGCGGATTCGTGAGCTCATCGCACCCATCACTCGTGTCAGTTCCCCAATCTCGTCTTTACGCTCAAGCGCGGGAATGTTCGGAATCGATTCGCCGGTCTCAGAGCCCACAGCCTTCGAGAGATCTACCAGGGGAGCCGCAATTGATTGGGCAATGGCCGCAAGGCCCAGAGTGATGAGCGCGAGAGTTACAACCCCGCCGGTCAATATGATGAAGATCGTTCGGATCTGATCATAGTTGAGCGCGGACAGCTCCTGTTGCGTCGTTTGATGTTCCATTTCCTCAAAACGTTTCATCCAATTGCGAATATCAACCATGATGTCTCGGCTTTTCCCCCCTTGAATATACCGAACAGCCTCCGTCGGGGATCCAGCCTTAATCGCTTCAACGAATCGCTCCTTCTCCGCAACCGATTTGGTAACGGCTTTCTGCAGTTCTCTGAATTGCTGGTCCTCCTCTCGTGGAAGTTTGCCGGACAGTTCTCTCTCGAACGCAAGCAGCGTCGCTTGTCTTTGCTTAAACCCTTCGAAGTAATTTTCGTGCCCGGTAATGGCGTATCCGAGAAATGCCGTTTCCAGGTCGGCCACTGAGCGCATGTACTGCGCCGCCGTCTTCTGAAGGAGATAGCGCTCATTCAGGCGTTCTTCATCGTGGAAAAATGTGAGGACGTCCATCGAGAGCATCGCGCCCAAGAGGAGAAGAAAGAGCAGTGGAACCGCAGGGATGAGCAGGAGCTTGGGAAGAATCGGAAGGTTGTTGAGAAACTTGTAAAGAGTTTGCATCTGCTTGACCATTCTGCCGTCACAGGTCTATACCTATGATCGTGTAACCGAATCCTCTCGCAGATCACGTGCCAGTGAAGTCTCGCGAATCGCGCCGCAACCGTCAACCCTTAAAAAGCCCCAGGAAGATCCCCCGGCGTCAAGGTTCGGCCCACACACAACATCATCGCCCGTTCTATCATGTTTTGGAGTTCACGCACATTCCCAGGAAACGGATACTGGTGAAGGGTCTTCACGGCTCTCGGATCGATGTCAGTGACCTCCTTTCCGAGTTCCAAACCATACTTCGTCATAAACAGTTTGGTGAGCGGTATGATATCCTCTGTACGATTTCTGAGCGGCGGTACCACGAATGGGACGACGTTGAGACGATAAAAGAGATCCTCTCGAAATCGGCCTGCCGCTACTTCTGCCTTGAGGTCCCGATAGGACGACGCAATGACGCGAAAATCTCCGACGATATCCTCAGTTCCACCCAGTCTCCTATAAGATTGATCCTGCACAATTCCAACGACTTTTCCCTGCATGGACAAGTCAAGATCCCCGATTTCATCAATAAAGAGGGTGCCGGTATCCACTTGGTCCAGTAGGCCCAGCTTCCGCCGTTCCGCCCCGGCGAAAGCCCCACGTTCGTATCCGAATAGGTCCCGCTCGAATCGCTGAGGAGAGAGCGTGGTACAACTGATCTTCACGAACGGACCTTTCCCGCGCGTGCTACTATGGTGAATGACTTTGGCTAAATACTCTTTTCCAGTTCCGGTCTCTCCCATTAATAGAACAGGTACGTTGGGTAATTGCATGAGATGCTGAAGTTGCCCGACCACCGCCTTCATTGCGGGACTGTCCGCTATAAGGTCACCTAAGTTGTATGGTTCTGCCTGATGTTGCTGGTCATAGAATATTCGTCGTCGTAAGTGAATATGTTCGACCGCCCGCGTGACCACCCGTTCCACATCATCCAAATCAATGGTCTTGATGAGAAAATCGAACGCGCCGAGCTTCATTGCTTCGACCGCATCCTCGACTGTCCCATAAGCCGTCAACAGAACAACGAGCGATTCCCGTGTCTTTGATCGAAGCGCTTCCAGAACTTGGATGCCATCCAACCCGGGCATTTTGAGATCCAGAAGGATCAGGTCCGGAGGATCTTCCTCAACAGCCGCAAGGAGTTCCTCCCCGGATTGGAAGGCCCGCACTCGATGTTGCATGCGAGAGAGCAGTTTCTCGAGCGCAGCTCGGAAGGCAGGCTGATCATCGACGACGAAAATACTGGCCTGCATCAGGTGATGCTCCTTCTCAAGGATAAGCGGCTGGTGGGTGGTAAGGGCGCGCGTTTCTCTCTCGTTCCCAAGACTGAGCGTTGCAAGTTTGGGGAGGGGCATCTCTCTGCTCGGGTAAATCCCGTCTCGTTATCCGAGTGGATATCCATTACGTCGGTGGCGCTCCCGCGAGTACCACAGATTCTTCGGCGACTTCTGTTTCACGACGGATGAGGCCGAAACTTTTCACGATCGCCGTCGCCGTCTCACACATACGCCATGCTGTCATGCATCTGATTCACTCGATAGGCCAGGGCATGCTTGGAATGCGCGACAAATCGTTCATTACCCAAAATGACGCACCGATGGCCCGCCTCGTGACAACGCTCCCTGAAATAATACACATACTCCATAGCCGTATGGTCAACGACATATCCTCGAAAAATGAGGAGAAATGTGTGTTGTGCCTGGCTCTGTGCCAGGAGAAGCTCGAGTCGCTCCTCAAGTTTCATGACATTCATGCAGCTGACCGATGAGAGGTAAATCTTGTACGGATGTTTCATATGCCCTCCTGATTCCGTCACGACGGGCAAGGTTTCCAGCCCGACACGACCATCCCCGATGCGAATGACGGGATCGCGGAATAGTTCTTTAATGGAGGCCAGGAGGGCAGACGGGAGGGTTTCGTTTTGTGCGGCACGGAATCGTGGATCGAGGGTCAAGCCCATCAATACGTCGCGACACAGGAGGACAATCTTCGCCACAACTCCGAGCAACAGGCCCAACAAGAGATTGGAAGTGGCGATGGTTCCTATCACACAGGCTCCGGCAATCAGAATCTGCTCTCTCCCAATCGTCCATAAACGTATGACGACCACCGGAGCACATAGTCGCCAGCCAACAAAAATGAGCAACGCCGCCAAGACGGTGACAGGGATCCGATTGATCAGTTCGGTCCCAAACCATAGGAACAGGGCCATAAATGCGGCATAGTACGCGTTAGCCCACAGCGTTCTCCCACCAACAACGATGTTGGCCGTGCTCTTTATTCCCCCAGGTATGATCATAAGCCCGCCGGCAAGACCTGAGAGCATGGTAGACACGCCCACGGTTCGCAGCGTGACATTGGGATCCGACCTCCTCTTGAAGGGATCAATCTTATCGATCGCACGGATCGTTGCAAGTGACTCAGTGGCATTGATCAGCGTCAGAATGGTGACCGTCGTGAAGAGCCCAAACCACAATTCGGACCGTGCCAAGACGGCGGTGAAATCAGGGAAGTGAACCCCCTGGGTCAGGATATCAGTCGGGACAGAGATGAGATTCTCATTGGGGATATGCAGCACCCATCCGGCCACTACCCCCCATATGACGACGAGCAAGGGCGATTGGGTTCTGAGCCATGGATACTTATTCAGGATTGGGCTGTTGAGGATGAACAGAATGATGAGGCCGATGAGACCGATGCTAAACACGTCGATGTTAAGGTCTAGGATTTGCTCGGGTAGTCGGCGGAAGGCTTCCGAGATGTCTCTCGTATAATAGAAGCCTGAGTGGCCAAGAAATGCGGGAAGTTGTTGGATGATAATCAATACGCCGATAGCCATCAACATCCCTTGCAGCACGGAACTCGGGAAATACATTGCGAGACGACCGATGTCGTATCTGCTCAACAACACCTGGATTGCTCCGGAGAGGCAGACGGCCACGAGAAAGAGCGGATAGCCCGTGTCCACATTTCCTTGTCCCAGGACAAACATACCGGCCAGAGATGCCGGCGCCAAGCCCACGGCTGGCCCACCAATCGTCACATACGTGCCCCCAAGCAGCGGAAACGCGAAGCCTGCAATGATGGCCGACATCACCGCCGCGACGGGAGGGGCTCCGGAAGCGAGTGCGATACCGAGTGATAGTGGAAGCGCCAATAATGAGACCTGTAACCCTGCGAGGAGATCATGACGCCAGTATTTCAGCCCACGAACCCCGTTTGGCGGTTTTTCGTCTCTCGAAGGTTGGATCTTATCCAATGGACTATTTCTCCCATGTATGAGGCAACACGTGAAGCTCCTCCACTCCGTCTGAGACTGTCCATTATCGTTTAGGAGAACATATGAACTTTCCTTTCACTGCATTGAAGTACAGCTCAACAACAATGGAACCTCATGACGTGGAAATAAATCCCCACTTTCTTTTACAAAAGCATATGTAATGCCAGGATGTGCTTTCCCTACCCATGTGACCCCGTCCTTGAGCCGATCAGTACCTGCCTTTAATTCTGGGGGTCCGCGCTGACTTCGTAGCTGTCACGATCGCTCAGGGATTTGGTCATAATCATGAATATACGAGATCGTGCGGAATGGCATAGAGCGATATGCGCGAATACACCCATATGAAAGACTGTGGTCATAGTCCTATATATCCAACAGCTGATCTATTTCCCCGGTAACACTTTGAAAAACTGCACTTTGATACATGGGCACGACACATACCTTGGATCGACCTTGATAAACATGAGCATTGTATACAAAGCAGACTCTCATCATAGTGGTCTAATCGTCTCACATTCTATCCCTATAACTAGGGGTATCCCCTATTTCTGTTTAAATTTGCGCTGAGTGCGGCTTGATTATGAGCGGAATTGAGGGTGATTTTAAGAACTCGCTGCCAACATAGCTGCAAACTGGCTTCTGATAACGATTCCTCACAATAGGGGAGCTCCTACTCTGTAGGTCCAAGATTAAGAATCAGGAGTTATGCTGGGCAGGCCCGTGATTAATTACCCTCATGCAATTGCAATGGTACTACAGCTGACCATGCGCCTGGCACCGGACAGAGTACCCATTCAACCGACACATGAACGGTTAGATGGTTCGAATAAATCGAAAAGAGAGCGATGTCGCACTGTACGCACAGTGCGAATTGAGATTGAAGTGAAATGATGCGGTTTTAGTCAAGGCGAATTTATTCTGAGTTTATACAGCCGACCACACTCTCTCTTTTCCAATCAGTGTGATCCATGACGATAAACTATACGGTACAGCGGCTCGCTTCTTGCTCCTAATCCTTTCAATACCGGGGCTCGCGAGAGGAAATAAAAGTAATAGGTCGTCCGACCTCCCCTGGCAGACGATCCCTGGAACAGAACTTCGCCCACACGGTGTGAGCAATTTTCTGAGGAAGGAGTAGGTCTACCATGCTATGGCTCAGCGCTAAAACAGAACCCAGAGGTCGAATACAAACAAGATTGAATATCGGCAGAATTGTGTTCGTTCCGCTCCTTCTCATATTAATTGTTGTGGTGGGATGTGCCGCTGTGCTCTCACCAATGAAGCCTGGGACAAACGATTCAATCAAATCTGATGAGGGTGTGGTGCTCGGTCGTATCCAGCTGACCGACAGTACCGGCGCAGCATTCCAGTCTCCGAAGCAACCGTTTCGCACGTCGTTTCATATGCAGTGGAGACTAAAGGAACAGGTGTTAGGAAAGGAGTACGTGATTGACCCTCTTCCCAACGAAGGACCGTTCGTGGTGAAACTGCCGACCGGCTCTTATGAACTCACCGTGTTGAGTTTTGATACCGCATTGGGTATCTGGCAGGCCTTCTTACCAACGACGTTTACGGTAAGTTCGCAGGCCTGTACCTACCTCGGCACATGGGAACTTCGCACAAAGGCAGGCTTCTTTGATGGATCCATCGTTCGCCATGTTGTTGATCAGCCTGCTCTTGCCGAGAGCGACCTCCAAACCTTTATGAATGGTCGACTGGGCAATCCGATGGTAACCCAGCTGAGCCCCTCCACAGCCAGCCCGTTGTTATTGACGTTCAGAACGCAAGGAACGGAGTTGACCTCACCACCATAATGGACTGTTGGATTTCAGCAACCTCCGCTCTGGTGTGGGTGATCGTACAGATTATGATGAAAAGAGGTGTGGCACCCCTGGCTGTGTCTGGATCTAAATTTCAAATTGCTTCAGATTTCACAGTGAGATGGGTCCATTGATTGGAGCAAGTCATAACGGAATTCACTTTCAAGAGGACAAGGACTATTTATGGTTGCACTATTAATCGTGTATCGTTCGTCAATGACCAGTGATCTGGAAGAAATGATGCGTAAAAGTGGTATTGAGCATTATACTGTCATCGAGAATGCTACTGGGAAAGGACAGACAGGGAGCGTGGTCGGGTCATTCTTTTATCCTGGAAGAAACTCCATCATCTTCTCCGTACTCCCGGATACGCAAGTTGACCAGACCATCAGCAGCTTGAAGACGTTTCACGCCGAGCGGCTACAGAATACACAAGGGCGACCGATTCCCTTCAAGCTGTTTTCCTTTCCTTGTCGAGAAGTGATTTGAAGCTCGCGAGAGTGGACCTGTTGTTGACTGTCCTGCTAACGTTCAAGCTATGCTGGGTATATCACGCAACTGCATGATGCCATAGTTGCAAAGGCGCTGTTCGCCCCTTCTTTTGCGTTCCCCTAATCCCAGTGGAGCCTTCACCATGCAAGCAGCTTCGGCATCCTCCACTGGGATACCTCCGGTATTCTCGAGCCATAACCCAGACTATCTGGGTCCCGGTGATATACATTCTTCATGACTGTTCGCGGCGAATTTGTTCAGCTGCGTCGTGACACCGTGTCGGGCAAATACGCCTCAGAGCTCCGCATGCAGTCTAGGAGCTGAGAGGTACCCTCGCTGGCCGCTGGCTTGGCGTAACAGCGGATCGACAATCGCACCAGCAAAACGCTCACGAATGGAGACCCTACTGCACCGATAGACTTCGTGCCCATGGTGCAAGACATACTTCTGCCACGATTTCTTTCGACTCTTGCTCCGTAGGATTACCTTGGTCGTCCTCAAGAAGGAAGGGCGGTATGCGTGTAAAGGGGTTGCTCCTTTTTCTCAACGGCGTCGAAAGATCCAAGTTCATAAAACCCATGGCCAACGATCATGACCCCTCAGTTGGTGATTTCTGCTGCTGTATCGCCTATTGCCCCGACCGTTACAATTCCTATCTAAACTCATTCTGGTTGTCGAGCGAGACAGCAGTACCGAGCTGATTCCATGAAAATCCTGACAGCTTTGCAGGACGGACAGATACTATCCCCCCTCTACAAGGATGAAGAGGGGGTGTCTGACGTGCGAATTACCGATTTTCGACGGGGAATTCGATGATCAAGCCACCCATAATATCGCCAACCTGGAAATCTTTTTTCGGACTGTTTGGATGACTATTGTGACAGGAAACACAAGCCTGACTGGCAGCGATGTCGGGATAAATCGCACGAAAATACGTTTGATCCTCAATTTTGATGATTCGAGAGACCGGGCGTTCCGGTCGCATGCTCAGACTCTCCAGGCTACTCTTGTCTACTTGATCACGAGGAGCATTTTTTACATTGATAGGCCACTGACTGATCAACTGATATCGAAGGCCGCTGAATTTCGCGGAAAACTTTTGGCTGGTTTCGTTGATGACTTGAACCGGCAATGGAATGGTCTTCTTTTGGGTCGTCCAGTCCCCACCCGCTTTTGCCACTCCCTGCTCCTCCAACAGTTGGACGACATGAGTCGTGTAGAAGGCACGGTGACTTTGGACCACAGCATACACATAGTCTGCAACGGCTTCAGGAGCCACACTTGGGACATCAGCTGCGTAGCCTCTCGTCGGGAAGCCAGACACACCAAGCACTGCAAGGAAACTGATGACTGTGGTCCACTTCATCATGTCCTCTTCCGGCTCAAGAAATAGGGTTTCTGGAGCACATGCACGTTATGGGTAATTTGCCGTTACCTCATTCATTCCTTGTGTAACCACTTGGGCAAAGCCGGCGCAGTTCTCGTACTCGGCATGCTCCACCCGACGAAGGCGATGACCACTCACGGCTTGGGAGACTTCGTGAGGTCATGGAATGGTTTTGCCGCTTCACCAACATTGACATCGATTCCCCCTACAGGCTTTGGCTTATCGAGGTCGGAGTATTGGAACAGACCGAACGGCTGAATCTGATCGTCGGCCGGCAGTTGATCCCGATTCCATCCTCCACCAAATGCACGGACGAGCTCGACGGAAGACTTCAGCAGTTCCGTCTTGACTTCCACTGAGCTGATGCGAGCCTCCAGCGTGGCAAGCTGAGCATAAATCACTTCCAAACTATTGGCCAATCCGCCTCGATAAAGTTGCATGGTGAGATTCTGTGTTTTGAAATTCGCTCCCACGGCTGCATCCTGCCGATCTGCCGCGACCGTCAATCGGTTCGTCAGCGACAAGTTGTTCGCAACCTCTCGAAAAGCTTTTAAGACCGTCATACGGTAGAGATCCTCTGTTTCACGATAGGCGGACCAAGACTGTTGCAATTGGGCTCGACGATACCCACTCTGGAATAATGGCAGCTCAAACGCCGCTCCATAGGACCAGAAACTGTTGGCAATTTTAATTAAATCTAGCCCCTTCTCTTCAAATCCTCCGCTGAGGCGGAACGAAACATTGGGGAAAAAGGCTGCTCTCGCAATGCCAATGATGCGGTTCGCTTCCGCCATCCGTCGCTCCATCATAGCGATATCCGGTCGACGCTCCAGCAGGGTAGAAGGGAGTGCGCTTGGCATTCCGAACTTGGCAACCCGAAGCTCATCTACTGATTCAAGCTTGAAACTATCCGGCGTCAAATTGATCAGGACGGCAATGGCCTGTTCGGCGACCTGGCGTTGACCTTCTATTCTCGCCAATCGTGACTCAGTTCCGTACAGCAAAGATTCCACACGAGCCACGTCAAGGGCCGAGGCGATCTTACCGGAAAACTGTGTTTTGACGACATCGAGCGTGTTTTTGTAGAGATCAATTGACTGCTTATAGATCGCCGTCTGTGCATCGAAACCACGGACGGTAAAGTAATTTGCCGCGATCTCGGCTTGCAGACTCAGCCTCGCAAGGCCATATTCCGCCGCGCGTTCCTCAGCGCGGTAGATCTCAGCTTGGGCAGCATTGCGGAGACGCGACCAAAAATCAGGCTCCCAGGATGCGATACCTCCTGGTTCCACGGTGCTTGACTGAAGCGGGCTGTTCTCCGGACGGAAGAGCCGATCGAAGGATTGCCTATTGTGAGAAGCCCCCATCTCGAGACTGAGTCGCGGGAAATACTCGGACCGCGCCGCCATCATGATATCCCGAGCCTGGACAAACCGTTCCGCCGCTGCCTGCAGATCAGGGTTGGCCGCCATGGCCTGGTCAATGAGTCGATCGAGCACCGGATCGTCATACAGTTTCCACCAATCCGGACGAAGGACTTCATCGGATGGTTTTGCCACGACAAAGGGACTCGCCCCCTGCCAAGAATCAGGAACGACGTATTGGGGCGGCTCATACTTCGGTGCAAGGTTGACGGCCGGGAACCAGCCGCAAGCTGGCAGGCTCAAAATTGCCAGCAAGACAGTACTGCCCCATAACCGTGAGAATCGGGCGCATGTTTGGGGCTGTTCGTTGGCAAACCAGTGGCGATAACTTTGGTTTTTCATAAGATAGCTGCCGTTATGTTGTTGAGAGTCAGTGTTTTGAGTCAGTCGATTCCGCTGCCTTGGTTTGCGTACCGACGATGTCATAGCCGGCCACCGCCGTGACGACTCGCACCTTGTCGCCTTCAAGCAAGGCAGCGCTTGGATTGTTGACGATCCGATCGTTCCCGGTGAGTCCCTCGGACACTTCGATGAAATTGTCGTAGATCTTGGCAACCGTGATCGGCTTGAAGTGTAGCCGATCGTCGTCGACCACCACGGCTACTTGGGTGCCGTGCTCTTGGAACACCAACGCACTCGTCGGTATGGTCATGACTTTTCGATCGACCGGAGCGGTCAGATGAACACTGGCATAGGACCCTGGCCAGAGTGCTCGATCCTTATTGTCGATGGTGAATACTGTCACCGCCGTGCGTGTGTTCACGTCAAACCCTTTCGCAACCGTCAGAAACTTGAAATTAAAATGACGATTGGGGATTTGAGGGACCGTCACATCAGCCGCTAGACCAGTGGTGAGAAATGGGCCGAACGCTTCGGGTACGTTCACGAAGAGGCGTAATTTATCGACCTCCGCCACCGTAAAGAGGTTGTTCTTGGAATCGGTCCCGCTGAGATTCCCCTCCTTGCTCACCAAGTCACCGACATTGATGTTTCGCTGAGTCACGACTCCGTCGAACGGGGCCGTGATCTTCTTAAAGCCGATGAAGGCTTCGATGTTCTTCACTTTTTGCTCAGCCGCCTTCACCTTCGCGGCCGCAGCCTGAGCCTCTGCAAGCTGAACGGAGATCGCCTGCTCCGAAAGTGCTTGGTGCTCCCTCATGGCGACATAGCGTTGTGCGGTCAGTTGAGCCAGCGCGTTCATGGCACGCTCGGATTCCAGATCAGCATGAGCCTGTTTATACTCGGCGTCGAGGTCCGGCGTGGTAATTTCAGCCAGGACGTCGCCTTTCTTCACGATGTCTCCATAGTCCTTGTACCAAGCCTTCACATACCCTTCGACACGCGCGTAAATAGGCGCTTCAAACCAACCGACGATATTCCCTGGGAGCGTAATCGACTCATTCGGGTCTACCACCTTGGCCCGAGTGAGGGCCACCGGAGTAATGGCCGTTTCTACTGCACTCTTCTGAAGGGCAACCGCCTCGTGTTGGCCTTCATTGATGCGGTAAAACAGTATGGCAAGAAACGCGATGATGACCAGAATCAGAATGACTTTTCCACCTAACTTATTCATATCAGGCATGCTCCTTTTGGAGAACCGTTCGTCGGTGATAAATGATGGCATAGATACAGGGCACGAAAAACAGAGTGAACAGCGTCGCGACTGTCAATCCTCCCATGACGGCTCGACCCAGCGGTGCGTTCTGGGAATTGGCCATGGCCATCGGGAGCATGCCGAAAATCATCGCGGCAGCGGTCATCAGCACTGGGCGGATACGGCCCTTCCCCGCCTCGACCGCAGCTCGCAACGCATCACCGTGAACGGCAAGCCGTTCGCGTGCGTAGGCGACGAGCAGAATGGAATTCGCAGTAGCCGTCCCCATCGTCATGATCGCCCCGGTCAAGGCCGGCACGGAAATATATGTGTGAGTCACGAATAGCGACCATGCGATACCCGCAAACGCACCGACCAAGGCCGTGACGATAATGAAGGGGTCGAGCCAGGATTGGAAATTGACGACGATCAAGAGATACACCAACACAATCGCAATAATGAGACCGCCGCCCAGTTCGACAAACGCGTCGTGCATGACCTCCGCTTGGCCATGAACTTCCACTTCCGCACCGCGCGGCAGGTCGGCCTTCATGCTCTCTGCAATATGTTTCACATCCTCCAGAACCCCGCCGAGATCTCGTCCCTCCGCCGAGATCAACACATCAATCATGGGCAGGAGATTCCGATGTGTCACGACTCCGGGCGTGCCGATTAAGGACAGCTTGGTGACATTGCCGAGCAAATGCAGCTTCGCCTCCCCACCGTCTGACGCCTCCCGTTCTTCTGGAGCTACCGGAATGGTCTGGAGATCTCCGATGCTCGCCAGCTGTGGCTGAGGGGTATAGACATTGAGCCGATAGGACTGTTGGGTCGAGCGATCAAGCCAGTATTTCTGATCGATCTGCTGGCTACCGGCTGTCGCCAGGAGCATATTGAACCCGAAATCTCGTTGGCTCAGATTCAGGCCAAGCGCGAATCTTCGATCGCCTTCGACCAAAATGGTGGGCTGAAACATCGTCTGATAGATATATACGTCGGCAGCTCCGGGAATTTGCCGGAATTTGCCGGCCAATTTTTGGGCGTACTCGTAATTGGCATAGAGATCAGGACCGTTGATCTGCAAGTCGATCGGCGCGAGGGAACCAAAGTTGAGAATCTTATCGCTCAAGTCTGCCGGCTGGAACGTGAACTCCGTTCCAGGGTAGCGCTCGGACAGGCCTTTCCGAAGCCGGTTCCGAATATCCCAGACCGGTGACTTTTCATCCCTCAGCGTGATGGTGAGATCGCAATCCTGAGTACCGATCGTCGGCGTGGGAATGAAGGCGAGGTTGTGGGCCCCAACGGGGAGGCCGCAATTGCTGACGACCGCATCCACATTACCCGGCAGCATTTCCCGAATGTCGTTCGAGACGAGCGAAGCCACCCGGCCTGCGGCCTCGATGCGTAGGCCGAGCGGCGCCCGCATGTGCATCTGCAACAATCCCCCTTTGATCTGGGGGAAAAACTCCTGCCCTTCGAAAGCAAACAACACAAGAGATACCAGTGAGACCACCATGGAGATCGCAACGAAGCCCACTCGATGAGCCACCGCCTGTTCAAGCAGCGCGGTATATCGATCACGGAATCGCTCGAATGCCTCTTGGAATCCATGCTGAAAGCGTGCAAACACCCCGCCCTCAGGCCCAGTTGCATGGTGAGCCTTCAACACATATTTCGCCATAGTCGGGACAAGCGTGTAGGTCAGGATAAATGAAGCCAGCATCGCGAAGACAACGGCTTCGGCCATAGCCGGGAAGATCCAGCCGGCGATACCGGTCAAATGAAAGAGCGGAACCCAGACAATAGTGATCGCAAGCGTGGCTACAAACGTTGGAAGAATGATCTGATTGGCGGCGTCGATAATCGCCTCCTCCAACGGCTTCCCCATCGCCAGGTGCGTATCGATATTTTCGATCATGACGGCCGCATTATCGACGAGAATGCCGACAGCCAGCGCGAGCCCACCGAGTGTCATGATATTGATCGATTGCTCGAGGAGGTGGAGACAGATAATGGAACTGAGAATGGAGAGCGGGATCGAGGTCAGCACGATGACCGTGGGACGCCATGAACCGAGCATGAGTAACACAATAAATCCGACGAGGGCCGCGGCAATAACCATTTCATGGACGACGTCGGCAATGGCATCCCTCACGAACACCGACGAATCGCTGAGGAGACTTACTTTCACATCGGCCGGCACCACCTCCTGAATACGCGGAATCATTTTTCTGATACCGTCGACGATGTCGATCGTCGACGCTTCGCTGCTTTTCATGACGACGACAATGACCGCCTGCTTTCCGTCGACCAGCACGGAGTTCGTTTGGACCCGCCCAGCCAGACGGACCGTGGCAACGTCGCGCAGATGGATGAAGGAGTTCCCTTCCCGCTTAATCGGGATATCGTCGAACTCTTCGATCTTGAGCGGAGAGGCGTTCGTCAGCACCAGCCAATCGGTCTCCTTGATCTTCATGTCCCCGCCTGGGAGCACGAGATTCTGCTTCTCGATCGCTTGGTGCACATCCTCCGTGGTGAGGTGCCGAGCCCGCAGTTTGTCCTGATCAACATTGATCATGACCTGCATGTCCTGGCCGCCGTACGGATGCGGCAGGATCGCACCGGGAATTGTGACGAGCATGGGGCGAATGCGCATGACACAGAGATTGTAGAGTTCTGCCGGCGTCTCCACTTCAGACTCGACTTGCAAGACGGCGACCGGCACTTGTGAGGGGAACAGTCGCATCACCATGGGCGCAGCGACATCCGGCGGGAGCGCTTTCACCGAGGTTTGTGAGATGCCCACAATGTCGGCCTCGCTCCCGGCAAGGTCGACTCCGTCTTGGAGAAAGATGTTAATAATGGAGTGTCCGAAGTAGGAGGTACTGACAATAGTTTTGATGCCTTCAACTGTCTGAGTCAGCATCTGCTCGAACACGCGTGTGACCCGTCCCTCTGTTTCCTGCGGCATCAACCCATCATAGAGCCAGACGACCGAACTCACGGGCATCTGGATATTGGGGAAGACGTCCGTCGGAGCATGGATCACGGTCATAACCCCAAACACGACAATAAGGATGGCAAGAACCACGAAGGTATAGGGTTTTTTTAAGGCAACTTGTACCAGTTTATTCATACGGTCATACCTTCAACGGGCGTAAGATTGTGTTGGCTTGTCTGGCTGTGCGTCGCCGGCGCATTGAGGAGCTATTACCTGTGAGGGCGGAGGCACCATGGCATTCTCAGCAACACAGGATGTTTCGAAGCTCTTCATATGATGTCCCTGCGACGTTTTTAGTATCCTTGTGTGTGTCTTGTGCAAACTGTTTGCCTAACCGGCCTCCATAGCCAGCGCAAGTTATCTTTGCAAATGAATCCAGATACTTAGAATGGTGAGACTCTCCGCTGTTCCGAACTACTGCTAATTTTGCCCTACTCTCGACATGGCACACCAAGCTCAAAAGAGCGATATCGCACATCATACACGGTGCGCAATGTTTTAGATGAGGTTGGCCGTGCACCCGCCCTACTCTCATCAAATAGCCTGCAGGCTGCACTTCGACGAGTCGAGCATGTATTAAATAGAGCGTAAATGCACTGTGCGAGCAGTGCGAATAAGCTCATTTTCCTTGATTCCAGATTGATGCTTTTGGCATAGTGAATCCCGTTCAACTGCTGAGTAATAGCAGCGGTTAGGTCTGGAACCTTGCGATATGGCACTGAGCGGGATCTTTGACATGGTGCTTTCCCACCCATTCCAGACCACTTACTCAACCGCGCCCTCAGCACACACGATCACAAAGTACACGCAACCCGTGGACTGATTCTCGGTGCCATCGGTAGTCTGCGCGGCTCGCGCGGACGGTTTCCTGTGGCGATGGAAAGGAAGTGCGATGCTGTTGAGGGTCTTGTTCCTGACCGTAATCCTGTTGGTATAGGACAGTGCCGTTGAAGGCCGAGGCAGAGTTCCTGCCCAGAGGCGTCTATCGTCGTTGACCAAATTAGTTAGTCAGCGTGATGGACTTGAACGTGGCTCCGCCCAGCACTCCAGACTGACCTGTTGTCCCTCCCTCAGCATACAACCTTCCCGGTCCAGTGGCGGGCATTCACATGCAGCCCTTACCGTGTTTGGAACCAGCAGGGCTTTCGAACAGATCAGTCACCCTGGGCGTGGAGACAGAAAGGAAACCGTTATGATATTGCGGGTTCTGTTCCTGATCGGGATGTTTTTGTTGGCCGAAATATCTCAGGCCTTGGCCGAATGGTCTGTGTCGGGAAGCGGAACTATCTTCTATACTGATGACGTTGCGCTCTTTTCGGCAACTCGCCGATCCGGACTTGATGGAGACCCCTCCCAACCAGTCCTCGATGTGTCCCGCACGGGACTTGGTTCCGACATGGTCTTCGAGCCAGGTTTCTTGATTTCAAATTCGATGACGACAAGCCTAGGACGAACTGTTTTTTCAATCAAACCCCAGGGATTTATTTTTGCCGTCAACCCCGAGTGGAGCCAGGCCAGCGTGGCTGTCGAAGCCTTACATGCCTTCAATTCCAATACAGCCATTCGGCTTCGCTATTTCGGGGCCCCGGATCAGTTACTCGGAACCAGTGAAGTCAGTCGAACAGAACCAGAGGTAGAGGCGAAAGAGCGGGTAACCTCCCACGTTGGATACATCAGGCTCGAACAGCGACTGTCAGAGCATTGGGAGATCAGGCTTCAAGGTCGAGTGGGCAAACGACTCTACAATGATGCCTTTGCACGCCGTAATACCACGTTCTGGACCATTGGGCCTCACCTCTATTGGCATGCCTCCGAGCATTTACGCCTTTTCGCCGGCTATCATTATGAGCGTGGCATGGGCAGTGGTCGCCACGCCGTTGAACCTGAAGAAGATAACTCCTATGTCCATCACTTTTTCGCGGCTGGTCTGGACGCCGAACTCATGCCGCACTTGGAGCTCGAACTAGACTTCCACTATGAGCGCAACAATTGGACGAGTGGCCTCCCTGACGATGAACGAAACGGGCAACATGAGAATATCTATCAGGGGACGGCACGACTCCTCTACCAGTTGACAGACCAGACTGCTTTGACGTTGAACTTTCAGAGGGCGAATCGTGGGGTTAATGCCTTTCAGACCATCGACCACAACACTAATGTAGGCCTGGGGGTTATCCACCGGTTCTAACTGCCCTCTGCAGGGTCCTTTCTAAACCATGACCCCAGACAGAGGTGAGGAAAGCAGGAGTGGCGATCGTCTTTGTCGAGAACAAGGGGCCGGTTTCTCGATGCTCGGATTCATTGGCCGGAGGCAAGGAGGGATCATGCAGGGTGCAGCCGCAAATCATCAACCGGGTCGATGGGGACTGCTGGTTGGAGTCCTGGTCATCGCCTGGAACTTAACTGGAGGTGGATTAGGCCAGGTACAGGCCTATACTCAGCTGGGCCCCAATACGAGGGAGGACTTCCGGCTTTGGGCTCCCGTCTATCTGACCATCAATCTCCCAAATCGATTTCTTGCGTACATGGAGGTCAATACACGCATTGGTGACGATGTGACCAATATCGACCAGCTGCTGCTGCGTCCTGCTGTCGGCTATAAGCTGACGGACAATCTCTCTATCTGGCAAGGGTATGCCTGGGTCGGTAATTTTAATCAGAGCCATACATTCCCTCAGTCGCCCTTCTTCGAGGAAAACCGGATCTATCAGCAGGTCAATTATACGACCCAATTGGGGGACTTCAAGTTTCTCAGTCGCACTCGTCTAGAAGAACGTTGGATTGAACATGCAGATGGTACTGCCGTACGGTTTCGTCAGATGTTTCGATTCACCTATCCCTTACCTATGGCCCCCGACATTGGGCTTGTCGTTTATGACGAGATTTTTGCCAATGCGAATACGGTTGGCTCGATCAAGGGCAAGGGGCCCCAAGCCGGATTCGATCAAAACCGATTCTTCCTCGGTATCAATAAAACATTCAACCAATACCTCAATGTGGATCTCGGTTATCAAAATCAGTTACTCAACCAACGTTCGCTCCCTGGTAATGCGAATCTGGCAAATCATATCCTTTTGATACAGTTTTTCATTACCTTGTAGTCCGGTGGGGGAGTTTAGCCTGGCCATGTCTCCCGTTGGTGGAGCATGCCGATTTGCTGGGCGAGAACCGACAGAATCGAGGTGAAACAACCGAATGGCATGGCGGCAGTCTCAGGGAGAGGTGTCCTGCGACTCGACGAGAGTGGGCAGACTGTGTGGCAGGTAGGAAGCCCCGCAGCGGGCGAGGTTCAGCCCGCTGCGGATGTCTTATGAGATGAGACACCGCTGATCGTAGCAGGCTTGCTTGCTGCCTTGCCGTGTGACGAGCAAGCTGCCATCGTGTCTAGTGACTGTGACCGTAGTCGACATGTAGGTCCTTGTGGATTTCCACGGTGCGGGTATTCGTGTTTTGAACAATACGGTTATTATTGATATTCAATTTATCATGAAGTTGTCGAATCTGGCTAGGGTCCACCTTGAGTGGTTCGGACATCACATACCAGCTCACCCCTTCGCTGCATGGTGGTGTCGTCAAGGAGCCTGCATAGGTAAAGACCTGTTCGTTTTCCACCGGAATCAACTTTGAGGGATCTAATGGGATTCCAGCGGTACTGCCTGAGTTATACGTGTTGTGGTCAGATGGAGTACTCTCGATGATCCTCTTCAAGATAGGGTTTTCGGCGGCAGAGCCCTGTGAACCATCCAGGAACACGCCTAACACGGCAAGCTTTCCATCTTCACGTTGATGCACAAAATGTAATTCCCCTTGATATTGATAGCCGGCTGGATACTGGCCCTTAATGATGAGGTGTTCACTGGGTGTATGGAAATGGAACTGAACGAGCGGATAGGCATCTTTTCCGATGACCAATCGTCCAGGGTAGCCAGCTGAGAAAGACACCTGTATCGCATGACCAGTATTGCGAAAAACATAGGCATTGCCTTGGTCCGTTCCGATTGCCGCCCCTTCTGTACTACTGATGGAAGGCGCATATCGTACCACCAAAGAATCAGCACGGCGCTCAGGTTCGGCTGGCGGATTTTTGTCAGAACTATGGGTTATGGGGTTAAGGGTGAGTGGAATCGGGTTGGTGGTCAGGTTGATCGCGATTGGTGATTGATGCGACCCAATCGCGCATTCAGCATATGGGTACTTAAACGAAGCCGAATTCGAGGTCGAGTCACCTTCAAATGTTGCCCAGAACGTTCCATCATATCCCTGACCTGGATCTTGGTTCACGGATGTGTGATCCCAGTGCGGAGGATCGATTGCCTCCACAGAGCTTGTCAGCAAGAGGACCAGGGCACTGAGCATGGAAATTTTCATCACGTACGTCTTCATACACTTTTCCCTCACGTTAGATTAAGTAAAGAAGAATTTGTGTTTGGAGAGTACACAAACCCTTCGATGGTTTTGGCCAGGGCATACCCAAGGCGCAGCCATTGGTAAGCGCTAGGCCGTAAGTCCAAACTCCAGATACATGAAAAGGACAGGATCGTTCGGTTTCTACGCCACCGATCTCTAGCCCAGTGTCAGCACGTTTGTATTCGGCAATCGGGGGGATTCCCTGCTGGCGGAGCCGGTGTGCTTGATAGAACCGGTTCAGAGGTGGAGAGGGAAGGGGCACTCTCGACAAAGCTAGGGCAGACAGAGAAGACAGAAAAGAGCAAAAGGCATACCGATTCCTTCATGAGGTCTCCTTATATATGGATGGATTAGGTTAAACAGTGCCCCATCAAGGGCCAGCAGTTATCTCCTATTGCATTGGCTTTAGCCTAGCCTGGGGTGAATCGCCGCCAAGCATTTGGCTTACCCTTCTCGTTTGAACTCATCGCTCATGATATCTATGTCTAAGAAATTGATAAGAAATTGACTCAGGGCGAGCCTTATAACCGAGATGCCATGAATCGACTACCAGTACAAACACGTATAGTCTGCTATAAAGCAATGTATGAGCACGCCAATTCATCACCCATACGCTCAGGTATTTCCTGGGGTAATGAATGTTAAGCGGCGGAAGACCAGGGAAAAGAGAATATCGGAGGAGCCCCATGTTTGAGGCCTCTGATGGTACCTAGCCGCTACCGGCCAGGAGCGTTCATGGATCGAGGGGAGACAGAGATGTGATAGGGGGTGACCTGTGCTTGTGTAGTCAGCCCTGGTGGCTGGTTACAGCACATTTTCGCTAAATGTGGAGAGGCGTGTTAAAGGTGAGACCCCGTCTTCGTCCAGCTATCAGCCTGCAACCGAAGGAGAACCTCTCCGGCCGGCAAGAGCGGCTATTTCAATAGCTTAATCTCAGTGACTGATGAGACCAACAGCCTCAGGCGCAGTGCACTGGTGCAGTATTGGAGGAGATAGGGATCCGACGGTCTGAAGCACAGGGACTGCGGGAACGTCAACGCAGTTCGGGAAGACGGTCGATGATGCGAAGGCGTAAGTCATTTCCAAGCTGGATCTGCACCATCTTGGTCGAAAGTTTCTCGCGCATATTGCGAATTTCTTCGGCGTTGAATTGAACTTGCCCCCCGCATCGCTCGACCAGATTATAGATGAGCAAGGAAGTCAGATACTCTGCGTCTTCATCAGTGGCATGGCGGCTCATGTTGAGGATCTGTGACATGTGGTACCGGTCTCTAATTGACGACTGGTACTTATGGCCGAGCCTGCTCCTTTTCCACAATGACACAAATGTAGGGGCTAGTCCTCGCACACAATGGTTTGGGGATAGCCCAATATCAGCTTCCCTTCACGCCTAGTGCGATACCGCACTTCCTGTGCGGATATACACGTGCACCTACGCGCATAATCGCACGATACTCCTGTTTCTATTGGCAGTGAGTTACTTCTTATAATGATTTCAGTCGCTTATGCTTCTTCTGTGTGATGGCCTCATAGTTGCTGTACTGCCCCCGCACAGTGAAATGACTAGCTATTGGGAGGGTCAATGCCATGGATGGCACCTCACGTTCTTTTTCTGCAGAGCAAGATACGATTTATCAGGAGTCACTACCCAGGATATCAGTGGCCGAGTCAGCAGCATTTCAAGCTCAATATGTAGGGCGGGACATTGCGGCAGGTTTGATTACTGGAGTCATGGCTATTCCTCTCTCGGTAGGGATCGCCATGATGTCCGATTATCCCATTAAGGTGGGTCTCGCCACGGTGGCGTTTGCCTGCTTGATCGGCTGGATCAATGCCTGGATCAAGCCGGGCAACTTTATCGGATGCCCAGGAATCGCAGCTGGGTTGGCCCCGGTCTTGGCGATGGGGGTTGCGAGTTTTGGAATGGAGAATATGGCCTTTGTGATCTTCCTGACGGCCGTCATGCAAGCGATCATCTGGAAATTCAACTGGCAGCGATACATCTTGCTGGCCGTTCCGGCCTACCTTGTTGAAGGGTTACTCGCAGGGATCGGTCTAAAGATCGCGCTCAAGTTCTCAGCCTTCACTTACGAGCTTCCGAGTGAACTGGTCACGGCCGATACATTCTTGAATGGGGCGCGCATTCAAATGATTCTTATCTCCCTTGCCGGACTCGGGCTTTTTGTCTATTTATTTAATAAATTCAAATACATCCAACCGGCAATCCCCTATTTTGTCATCATTGGGGCGGGCGCCCTGTTGGCACAGTTCATTCATGTTCCCATGCTGCATGTCGAAGATGTGCCACTATCCGTGGCAGTTCCCATTCCTCATTTTGACAGTGTCGTGACGTGGATATATGTTGTTGGGTTTGCCGGAATGTTGGCGATCATCGATGTGATCGAGCAAGTTATGAGCAATGCTGCCATCCAGAAAATCGACCCGCTCAAGCGGGCGTGCAACAGTAATAACAGCTTACTTGCGATCTGGATTGCGAACACTGGAGCCAGTTTTTTCGGTGGGATGACAAACTTGGATGGGTTGGCCAAGAGCACGACCAATCGGTTGGCCGGTGCCTACACGAAGTTTTCAGTCTTGATCGTCGGACTCGTGGTGACCTTCTTTGTCATCAATCCACAATATCTGGAATTTTTACCAAAGTTTGCCGTGGCCATCGTTATGATGTTCACCGGTTGGAAGATGATTGCCGGACTGATGCATGTGACTCACCACGGGCCCTATGCCATGGTTTTAGCCATCCTCACCGGGATACTCGTATATAAAATCGGAATCTTTGAGGGCTTGCTGGTTGCCATGGCCATACATGGAATCGTCCACTACCTGGTCTATACACAGGTCGACAAGCAGCCGGCCAAACTTGTGGTGAACAACTATCTTTCGAACCTGAAGAAGATTCAAGCAGAATCCTGATTGGCTCACCTAGGAATAAGTCAGGAAGGAAGCTTCGACAATGGGCATGTGAAGACCGCCCTCAGGTGAGAACCCTCACCTGAGGGCGATTATGAAGATCCACCAAGCATGCCCCGCTCGGGAGAGCAGGGCGAGTCGCACGCTATTCCTCCCTCGCTTCTTATCAAATTCTCATCTCACTCTCATACGATTCACATATTCCTCAGTTTAGAATCTCACTTCTAAATGAGGAACGCCGCACCGTAGGCGGAGTTAGTGGCTGCTTTCTCGACGGTCATGAACCGGTAGAGGCTCACATCGACAATGATATCGGTGAATCAGCGTAGGAACAGGTGATGTTCCATCGTTCGGGACTACGCAATGTCTCCATACTCCCAATCAACCAGGTACTACGTCACTTCTTCGGCACGTTCATGGTCGTTGCCTTTTCGAAATTTGACTCCAGCACGAAGCGCTTATGCAACGGTTGGATCGGCCGCACATTATCGTGCCCGACCAGAGTGCGGAACTTCTGGATCTGTTCGGCGGAGACTTCAATGGGATCGTGCATGACCATCCAGACGACGCCTTCCGTACAGGGTGGGGTAGTGAAGGACCCGGAGTAGAGATAGTAGGACTTTCGCTCAGGAAGGAGATTCATCGGATTCACAGCATGGTTATGATCATCATTGACTTCTCCGACTTTAGAAGGGGCATGCTCCAGGAAGGTCTCGAAAAATGGATTGTGTTTACCCTCCTCCATAAAGACAGCGACCACGGCTGTCTCATGCCGCTCATTGTGATGCACGAGATGTAGTTCCATCGGATAGTGCTTGTGATCGATGGTGTGCTCGCTCGGAGTATGGAAATGAAATTGCTCAAGCAAGTAGAGGTCATCATCAAAGATGATTGTGCTGTCCTTCTCATAATGCAGGACCGTCTGGCCGTGCTTTGGGTAACGAGACTTGGCCATTTCCGAAAGCGGTTCGACTTCCTGCAACGTATGCCCGTTGTTGACCACATGGAAAGGGGCGTCTCGATAAGAAAACTGGAGGTCGTCGAGTGTCGTCTTGCGGGTGCGTAAGAGATCAATCGGTGATTGGTTCATGCCCTTTTCACAGAGGGAAGTATCCGGCCCAAGCTTGCCCCAATGAAGGGGTCCGCGATCTCCGTCATAACCCCATGCACTATGTCCAGACTCTCCTGCATGTAGCCACGCGGGCACCGACAACACAAGCGTTATCATTAAACTGTGAATCACAGTTCTCATGACAGTCCTGTTGAGCAACTGGGCTGTGATTGCTGGACTCAGCGATGAAAATGACTCCATGACCCACTCCTCCCTTAACTAGGTATATTGCCCATCTGTCACAGTCTGAACCTCTCTACCAACGCATCATGAAATTCAAGCAGAGCCCACTCCGTTTTAGCTGCGTGAATTTCCTCTTTCCTCTTGTATACAACGAGCGATGCCGCACACTGTACACAGTGCGATTTACAAAAATCAACTGGGACCGTCAAATACCTGTATCAGCTCCATTATTGACAATAACTCATAAAAACAATCACTTGCACATAGTAAGGCTTTGGGGGTTAGGGCGCGCATCTTGCTGATGGTCGAGTATTACTGTGTGGTCAATATAAGCCTGCGGACAAGTATGGCGGTCATGATGGCAGTTTGAATCAGTCTGTAAGAGGACCTGGTGGGTTCAATGTGGGTCAGGCCAGTGGAGGGAGTGTGACTGTTGGCGCAATTATATGAAGTCACAGCGACAACCCGCCAACAAACTGTGCGAAGAAAGCCTTCGAACATCTTGAGCGCATCACCGAATCTCGACTGCATTCTTGTTGGGGTAACCGATAGCTCACGCTCAGGCGGAAAGGAGAAACCATGCATCCTCTGACAAAGGTCATGCTTCTTGTCGCACTCCTGCTGTTTCTCCAGGCCTGCGGGACCACAGTCCATCCAGGTGAGCGGGGGGTACGTGGGAATCTCTTCACTGATGGTGTGACCACGGAACCACTCAAAAGCGGATTCTATTGGCGGGCGCCATGGAGTCGTATTGATGTCTATAATGTGCAATGGCGCCGCTATACCGAAACGGTCGAGGCCCTAAGCTCTGACGGCCTGCCGGTTACCATCAAGACTGTCATTCTCACAAGACCGACTCCCGACGAAGTCTCTATCCTGGCCAAGAACGTCGGATCGGATTTCTACCCTCGCGCCGTCAAGCCAACCTTGCTGAGCACCGTCCGGAGCGCTGTCTCCAGCTATCCCATGATTACTGTGATGGAGCACAGTCCTGAAATCGCAAGCCAGGTGGAAGCGGTTGTAGCGGAAAAACTCAGAGGACGTCATCTTCAAGTGGCAAGCGTGACCATAGTCGAGCTCGCCCTGATCAAATCCGAGCCGGACGTCGTCGAGGGTGCGCGGGCCAAGGAACTGAGCGAGTTCAAGTTTATCGCCGTCGGCAAGAATGCGAGATCACTCCCCGTCCTGCCATAGGTGCGGGCAGTTCAATTCGCACTCGGTCCAAAGGCGGAGCCTAAGGACTGGTCATTTGCTCGCCAGGTTTCGCCAAAAGGGTCAGCGGGAAATTATCCTTAGACGTGACGACCTTTCAGTTGGAAGGTAAGGATAAATCAACGCCCCCCTATGTCGGCCCGAGATGAGACGGCCCTACTTCGTCTTCGCAGATCTTGTGCCTCGTCCGTAACGAGAACCGCCAGTCAAATATTCCGGCACGAGGAGTCATTTTCTGTTGGAAATTGCGCCCGACGCGTCCTTGTGCTAACTACTTCCCATGCTGCGCATTTCATCGTCTGTTTTTATCCCCGATCACGAGATTGACCTTCACGCCGTCCGTTCGCAGGGGGCAGGTGGCCAGAACGTCAATAAAGTCTCAACCGCTATCCATCTGCGGTTTGACATTCGCGCATCATCATTACCTTCGTTCTACAAAGAGGCTCTATTAGGCCTGCATGATCACCGGATCTCAGCCGATGGCGTGATCACGATTAAAGCCCAGCAACATAGGACCCAGGAACGAAATCGAGAGGATGCCCTCGACCGTTTACAAGCACTCATTCACCGTGTGGCTATTCCGCGCAAGAAGCGCAGGCTAACCACCCCATCCAAAGGGTCTCAGGATCGACGAATTGCGTCAAAGAAGCGGCAGGGGCGACTCAAAGCGCTGAGGAAATCGGTAGATTGACCGCACTCTGGGCTATACTGGGAAGATAACAGAGGACTGTGACCTCTCATATTGGAAGGTGGTGCGCAGCCCTGATACGCGGAAGATTTCTTCCGTGGAGCAGGACCGACTACAGTTGGTGTCGCGCGACTCATTCACGCCATTGACACAGACTTATCCGTCGAACGGCCTATGCGTGATGGCGGCGGGCTAGGGTGCGTCCCCCGCACTCTTTCACGCTGTAAAGCTTCTGCCATTTCTTCGCTTTGTTTCCAAGCCCATCGCCACGTTTGAGCATAACCGATCATTGCAACCCCGATGGTCAGGTAGACGGTCATGTCAGCTTGATCCCCATGGCTGCCCAGGCTGAATGCGTAACGGGGATTGACAAAGAACCAATTCCAGACCAGTGCACCTAAGACCAGCGCCGTCAGGGAGGCTCCTATTCCCCCGTACCATGTTGTGACGGCTATCGCCAGGAGAAATGTCACGAACGGCAGCGTATCGCCAAGATAGGAATCTGCAATGATACGTACGAGGAAGGCGAGAAACGTGCTGCCCAGTGCGATCCCATACTGCTTCCCAATCGAGAGCGGCAAGACGGTTTTCTTGTATGGCGTCGAACCGGTCAGCGGCTCAGAGCTCTGAGCGCTGGTCTCGACCAAGGTCCCGTGCTGAGCAGCACACTGACCGGTGCTGATCCCTACCCCTGGCTCTCCCTTGTCCGTTCTGACGGTGACATGGAAGGTCATCTGTTTCTCCTTCACAATAGTCCAGACAAATACCAGGCTGGTAAGGAAGACTTATTATACAGTACGGCATTGACACAAGAAATACTAGCTGGCAAGTTTACTAGACCTCCTTACTTGCAGTTTCCCTCGTGACAACAGCGTCCATGGTCCTACATCTTGAGAGAACAGGCAGAATACGATCAAGGGAGTCTTGATACGGAACAACGGACGAAACAATGTCGCAGGGCAGGCTGATGGTACACAGCTGTGCGTTAGAGACAATTGCACCCATGTGACTGCTGCTACACAGACTGAGAGCACTCACCACAGCGGTGCGATAAGGAATGACTATCTCGGTAGAGGTCACCTGGGTTGTATTGAGGGTGCAGTACTCTTGGGATAACGCGGTAGGCTGAGAAGAGTTTGTGGATATCGGACACAGTTCGAAATGGTGAGGAGGTCCAGCTCTCCGGAAACTACGATCGCTGTTCCTTGTTTTTTACCGCGTTCCTTTTGGCCTGCTGAAGCAGGGCCTCGGCCTCGGGGACAAAGTCCATCTGTTTCTGTGTCTGAGCGATGATGAGGGCGGTGCTTGCCAGAGCCGCTGCCTCGTCATGCTGCCCCCGTTCACATCGCACTCTGGCAAGCGCGAGCCTTGCGTTGACCGCTTTGGGGGCTTGATGAATGACCTGTTGCAAGAGGCGCTCGCCTTCTTTCATGTCTCCACCCAACAGGCTGGGAAGTTTCACCAATAACGTCCCTTTCGCCGAAAGGGCTTCAAGATGAGTAGGAACGATCTCCAGTGTTCGATCCAACTCTTTCATCATCCGACGAAGCCCAAAGAGAGACGTGAGAGTTTCACCATCGATACGTAACAATTCTCCGAGGTTGCAGAACAAGGCAAAGTGCGCATCGGCACTTCCCTCATCCTCCGCCACCGCCTGTTCACCCAATCGCTGCCCCGCTTGAAAATGGGCGAGACGCGAGGCGCGATCCGTGACAAGCCTACCTTGATGACATTGCTCGAGTGCCTGTTTGGGCAATGCCTCCACGGACGACTCAGCCATGATGGGCAGGGGGAGGACCAATAATCCACTTGTGAGAAGCAGGGCTAACGTCGGCAAGACGATCTTCATACACTGTGAACCCTGTGGCATGTTGTCGCGCCAGGAGAAAGCGGAGAGGAGCAGAAAACCCGATGCCCCGCTTCGTAAGATCTATGATATCACCAACTCATGCATAGCGTGAGTTTTCACCGTCGACCGTGTTTCAAGTTTTGAGCAGAAACCACACAGGATAGACAAGTTAGGACTCCGCGCCAATTCATACGAAGGACCGGAGCTTCCTCTATCCCTGATCGGCCTGCACCTCAAGACCGCAACCCGATCAGCCTCACCACCGACCTACTCGCTCGGAGCGACCATCCCAAGGATATTGAAACCTCCGTCCACATAAATCACTTCCCCACTGATTCCCCGCCCTAGCGAGCTGACCAAGAACAAGGCAGTATCGCCGACATCAGCTTGTTCGGTAGGCCGGCGGAGCGGCGCCACTTCCTTGTGATGGTCCACCATCTTCGTAATACCCGACACCCCACGAGCCGCCAGCGTCTTGATCGGCCCAGCGGAGATCGCATTGACCCGGATGTTCAGGGGGCCAAGATCGTAGGCCAGATAGCGGACGGCTGATTCGAGGGCGGCTTTGGCAACACCCATGACATTGTAATGCGGCACGACACGCTCACTGCCGAGGTACGTGAGGGTCACAATGGAGCCCCCAGCAGTCATCAGCGGTAAGGCCGCTCGTGCGACAGCAATCAGGGAATAGGCGCTGATATCAAGCGCCATGGCAAACCCTTGTCGACTGGTATTGATAAATTGCCCGGTCAACTCCTCACGCGGCGCGAAGGCCAGCGAGTGGACGAGAAAATCGATTTGGCCAAAGTCCTGCTGCACCTGCTGCATGAGCGACGTAATCTCTGCGTCATGACTCACATCGCAGGGAAAGGCCTTAGCCCCAGGCAAGGTGGCCGTCAGTTCTTCGACATTTTGTTTCAAGCGCTCATTCTGATAATTGAAGAACAGTTGTGCACCCTGTGCGGCAGTGGATTGGGCAATTGCCCAGGCAATGCTGTGTTTATTAGCCACACCGATGATGAGTCCTTTTTTCCCGTTGAGCAACATAGGTAGGGTTCTCCTTCTCCCTATAGGCTGTATCTTTATCGACGCGGTGTCTTGATGTAGACGGCCTGCAACCCAACGATGGTCTTGGCGTCACGAATGGTCCCATCCTCGATTTTCGAGATCGCCTCTGAAAGTGACATCTCGATCACCTCCAACACTTCATCTCGATCCAGTTGCTGCCGGCCCTTCGTGAGACCGATAGCCTTGTAGACATGGATCACTTCATCAGCGAAGCCTGGTGCCGTGAAGATACTAGAGAGCAGTTCGAAGGATGAGGCTTGATAACCAACCTCCTCCTCGAGTTCGCGTGAAGCACAATGCAAGGGATCCTCACCCGGAGCGAGTTTGCCTGCAGGAATTTCATAAATGAATCCACCGGCTGCATGGCGGAACTGCCGGATCAAGACCACCGTGCCATCGTCTTTGACCGGTACCACGGCTGCGGCCCCAGGGTGGCGAATCGTCTCAAGGTCCACCGTGACGCCGTTCGGCAACTGTACGGTGTCCACATTAAGGGTGACAACCTTCCCTGTATACACGTTGCGCACCATGGGATACGTCCCTCTCCACTTATAGTCTTCAGCTGTCTGCTGGGAGCTGATTGCCTGCTTGGCGTTTCAGCCCTTGGGCTTTTTATAGAACGGTGGTTTGACCACCTGCGCAGGAACAGCCTTCCCCCGGATATCGATCTGAATCTTCGTCCCTGGTTCGGCGTAACGAGACAGCACAGAGCCCAAGCCAATCCCTTTCTGTAGGAACGGTGACAGATTGCCGCTCATCACCTCACCGATGGATTGCACCGGTGAATCAGCTGAGAGAATAGTGAAACCATGGCGGGGGACGGCTTTTTCAAGCAGTTCAAAGCCCACCAAGCGACGCACCACCCCCTGCGTCCGTTGAGACAACAGTGCTGCACGACCGACGAACTCACCTTTTTCAAAATTCACCACCCACTCAGCACCGGCTTCCAGTGGGCTGGTCTCTTCGTTGATATCGTTTCCGTACAGGAGATAGCCCATGTCCAGGCGGAGCAAATCACGTGCGCCTAATCCCGCCGGCTTGAGACCTAGTGGTTGACCAACTTTTAACAGCTCCTCCCATGTTTGTTCAGCGAACTGCGCAGAGAGATAGAGCTCGTATCCCAGTTCGCCGGTGTAGCCTGTCCGTGCAACGATGACGGACCCGCCGAATGCGGGGACTTCCATGCACTGCCTAACTTTTAGGTTCGCAGCCTCAGCAACACCGATCGCGATCAAGATGTCGCGGGAGAGGGGACCTTGTACGGCAATCTGCGCCAGCTCCGTTGAACGATCCCGAACCTTGCACCCTTGCACATGGGCGACTTTTTCCAACAGCCAGGTGACGATCTTCTCGCGATTCGAGGCATTAACACAGACAAGAAACTCGTACGGTTTGACGTGATAGATAAAAATGTCGTCCTGGATGCCTCCCTTGGGATTACAGACCATCGAATACTGCGAGGAGCGGACTGAAATCTTGGAGACATCGTTGGTGGTGACATATTGCAAGAACCCGACAGAGCCTGGACCGGAGACGCTGATCCGGCCCATGTGGCTCACGTCGAAAAGACCGGCCTTGCTGCGGACGCTGTGGTATTCATCGACGACGCCGCTGTACTGGATAGGCATCTCCCATCCGGTAAAGTCGACCAGCTTGGCGCCTGCGGCACGATGTTGTGCAATGAGCGGAGTCTGTTTCATCATGGCCAGTCGAAATTCAGAATCTCCGTCAAGGCATTGTATCTGAAGACCTGGGCATGACAACCTTCGGACCTGAGAGACCTGACGACGTTCATTGGACTCTGAGTAACTCCACATCGAAAATCAACGTGGCATTCGGTGGGATCACGCCACCGGCACCGCGCGAGCCGTATCCCAAATCGGATGGGATGGTCAGCTTGCGCTTGCCTCCCACCTTCATCCCCTGGACCCCTTCATCCCAGCCTTTAATGACGCGTCCGGCGCCAAGCGGAAAGGAAAAGGGTTGCCCACGATCAACGGAACTATCGAACTTTTTTCCGTTCTCCAGCCAGCCGGTGTAGTGCACGCTCACATTCTTCCCTGCAACGGCCGCATCTCCCGTCCCAACTGCTTGATCGACATATTTCAGCCCGGATGGCGTGGTCACTTCCTGATTATTCTCAGCCATGGAACCTCCTACTCCCACAGATACCGTCAGCACGACGATCGCCATGAGTGATAAAAGATACGATGATTTCATATGAATCTCCTCTTTCCATTGTATGGCATGGTCCGGATAGCCGGGTCAACCAGAATGGGTCAACAGCCTGTTGAAAACTACTGTGCCATAACAAAAATGTTGGTCTGTGAGGGAGTTCAGCTCCCATCCGCTACTACCTGCGGCTGTTCAAACAGACTGTCCAGCGATGCGAGAACAACGCTGGCAGACTGTTTCAACAGCCTGTTATCAGTCTCGTTCGGCGAAGAGCGCCAAACTGGCCGTGTAACCATGGAGAAAACTTCGCCCACCGACCGGACCGATTTCGCCCTGCGCGAAAAATCCGGCCAACGGAATGGAGCCCAACCGCGCCGTTGCGGTTCCGGCATCATGGTTGGGCTTCCCAAAGAGTCCCTGGCCTCGTCCACAACAACTGAAGATGAGCGCGCCGAGCGGAGGATGGCGATGACGCGCATGATCCGCCGCAAGCAGTGCGTTGAACTCCTCGCTGGCTGAGGCGGCATCGCGCAGATGGAATTGGACCGTCTGTCCTTCTTGAACCACCTCTCCCACAGCGACCGCGCCCGTGGTTTGATCGGCTCCAAGCAGGTTCCGGATGAGGAAGTCTCCACGCTCGAAGCGGTTCCGATGTTCGTCGATCACAATGCCGAGATGGACCGCACGATTCGCCCGTTGCCGCTCCTCTTCCGACAGTGACTCGAACACCGCGTGCAACCGCCCCAGTGCTGGCTCGCCTCCCAGTTCCTGAATCAGATTCCGTTCCGCCTTGGTCACGACAAACCGCTCACCGATCAAACGACAGCCTTGTGAGATCACCGGACGAATATCGACCGCTCCCGAGAGACGCACGCCCACGAGTCCGCCCTCGAACGCCTGATCGTTGAGCACGAGCCGATTCATCCCAGCCTCTTGCCCCCCGCCGGCAAGACCACCGATCGCCTGGGCGCCTGGGTATCGATCGTCCACGATCCCTAGGATGTCTTGAACGGGCGTCGTAAACGGATCGGCAAGGAGGAGAAACGTCCCATCGTCGACTCCCGGGGCAGGCCATCCCGTGAGATGGAATTGATCCTGAGTCGGAGAAAATGAGGACTGCAGTGGGTGGAGGTTGACATCGGGCAACACCGCCGCCCAGGCGGTGATTGCAGGCGCGGTCTCTAGTTCCTCTGCCCCGGCAATTACACCCTCTCCACTGCAACCCAGCAGCAGTCTCGGACGAAGCGTTCCGGTAAGCACCTCTGCCAACCGATCGGCCCCTTCTGCATGGTGCGCGGAGAAGAAGACACCGACCAAATCGATGGGAGTTCCACTCAGTCGCGTACGAATAGCTGCAGCCACCTCTAACGCTGCCGCGTCAGTATCAACCTGTCTTGAGAGCGCCACCGCAAACTGCATGGAATAGTCTCAGGGTGAGAAGCTGATGGATAACCAGGATCGACAAATGAGCGGTACAGACCGGAACGGTTCAAAAATCAGACACCCGGATCCATGCGCTGCGCTCGGACTTGCGCGAGTTTTTTATAATAGCGCCACAGATACGAATGGTAGTCATCGACTTGCGCAAGGAGATAGTGCAATTCCGTCGGATCCTCGGTTTCCAGTGCGTGAATCATCCGCGCCTTGAGGAATTCGGCAAAGGCTTCCGTCTTTTGCACCGCCGTCATCAGCTGCAATCCACCGCCGATTTGGTAGTCGCCCATCGACTTAGTCTCCTTCGTTCACAGCTGGGCGGAAGAATAGCGAGGAGCACGCGGGAAATGCAAGCGCAGTGGCCGAGAACTGTGTTAAACGAGCGGGGTGCTGACTAGTGTTGAGTCGGCTGCAAGAGCCCCTTGAGGCGGACGAGGTCGATGGCGTCGATACGATGGTCATCACGGCCCGTGACTGACGTTGCCATGGTGAGGGCGTTCAGGATGGCTTCTTCTGTCGCTTCAACTGTGGCGGTGATGAGGGGATTCAGATGGGTGTCGGCCAGGTGCGTCAGTTGGTAGATGGGCTCTTTCGGATAGTGGGGAATCACGTTCGCGGTGGAAAAGGCCAGCATGAAGTCGCCGCTGCTGTGCCGAGCTGTAGAGCCGGTGCGGGCAAGGCCGAGCGCAGCACGTTTAGCCAGCCGCGTCAGCTGGCGGCTGTCAAGCGGCGCATCGATGGCGATGATGATGATAATGGACCCTTCGCTCTGACCGGGCGAGAGCGCCTGAGACTGTTGTTGGGCTGGTGGTGGGCCATAGAGCTTTCCCACCGGCACGCTGGCGATGACCAGTTCCGGTCTCCGGCCATGGTTCGCATTAACAAGGACTCCGATGGTATAACCTCCGTCTTTCTCCGATAACTTTCTCGATGACGTGCCGATACCGCCTTTGAATCCATACGAGACCATCCCCGTGCCGGCACCGACCGTGCCTTCTGCCACTGGGCCACTGGTGGCCCCATCAAGCGCCGTAATCACATCCTGCTCCGACACATGGCGACCTTGGATGTCGTTCAATCGTCCGTCGTCGCATTCCGCTACGACCGGAGTGAGCGTGTCGTCTTCGATGCCGATGGCCGGGTACTGCTTGATCATCCAGCTCATCACGCCGTTCGCTACACGAGGGATATTGAGCGTGTTGGTCAGCGCGATGGGATATTCCAAGAATCCTGATTCGGCAACCCATGAGAGCCCCGTCATTTCGCCGGTGCCGTTGAGGACGAAAAATCCAGCCGGTACCTTCTTATGCCACACGTCGTCGCGTGGAACGATGACCGTCACACCGGTCCGGACCGGACCCTGCCCCGGCTTGAGCGCCCCGCCTCCGTGTATGAGGGTCTGATGCCCCACCTTCACCCCGACCACATCGGTGATGGCATTGAGCGGCCCTGTCGGATAATTGCCGATGACGATGCCGAGATCTCGAAGACGGTGACGACTTTGATCTGATTCGGCAGCTGCCATCGACAAACATCCGGTCAGGAGCGCAGCGATGCAGGACAACCGTACTACCCGTGCCGCCTGCCCAAATCTATATTTCATGCGTGCTGCCCTGATGGGGTATCCGCACATCAACTTTCGGATGTTCGGCTTGGATGGCTGCGCCCAAGGAGAGAGCCTGTTTCTCTTCGCCATGCACAACGAACACGGTGCTGGGCAATGGGTTAATGGCTCGTACGTAGGCCAAGAGGTCGTTCCGGTCGGCATGAGCCGACAGGCCGTTGAATTTCACGATCTGCGCCCGCCGTTGGGTCGGCACACCGAAGATGGGGACCACATCCCACCCTTCGACCAGCTTGCGGCCCAGTGTATGTTCTGCTTGAAAGCCGACAAAGACGATGACGTTCGCTTCCTCCTGAATGGCGTGTTTGAGATGGTGGATGATGCGGCCGCCCTCGCACATGCCGGACGAGGAGATGATGACACAGGGTCCGCGCATGCTATTGAGGCGCTTACTGTCTTCCGCAGAGGAGACGAAGTGGATATACCGTGAGGCGAAGACATCACCCCCCGAGGAAAAAGTTTTCATGGTTTCCTCGTCATAACACTCTGGGTGCCGCTTGAAGACCTCGGTCGCCTTCCCCGCCAAAGGAGAATCGATATAAATCGGGATCGGCTCGACGCGGCCTTCACCTACCAATTCCTTGATCCGCATCACCAGTTCCTGTGTGCGCCCTACCGCAAACGCTGGAACAATAATCTTGCTCTTGTGTTGTCGCGCGTGTGCGATCAGGTCCTGGGCCTTCTTCTTCATTTCCTCGCCGACCTGTTCGTGCAGTCGGTCGCCGTACGTCGATTCGAGGATCAGCACGTCACAGCTCGGCGGCGGTTCTGGATCACGCAGAATCGGCATATGGGAACGACCCAGATCGCCGCTGAACAAAACCGTGGTCGTATTGCCACGTGCCGTATATTTCACCCGGACTGCGGCTGATCCCAAAATATGCCCCGCGTCGTGGAAGGATGCCGTGAGACGTGGAGCAATCTTCAGTTGATCTCCATACCGAACCCCTTCAAACCGCTTCACAACTTTGCGGACATCGTCCCCGTCATAGATTGGCTGGACACAGGTCTTCCCGCGCCTGCGCTCCTGTTTGTTGACATAGCGGCAATCGTATTCCTGCACACGAGCCGAATCCTCGAGCATGATCCCGGCCAAGTCGGCCGAGGCTCTCGTTAGATACACTTTCCCTGAAAACCCCTGTCCCGGCAGGACCGGCAAGGCTCCGGAGTGGTCGATATGCGCATGGGACAGCAAGACGGCCCCGAGGGATTTGGGATCGAACCCCAGATCCTGGTTTCTCCGTACTGCTTCCTGACGGCGGCCTTGAAACATGCCGCAATCAAACAGGAGCCGGAACCCTGGGGCTTCCAGCAAATGACGACTCCCTGTCACCGAACGAGCTGCGCCGTAGAATGAGAGTTTCATGTGATGGGTACTCCATTGTGGCGTGCGATCAGGTCCCAGGCTTCCTGAGCCGTTTCCGCATAATGAAAGAGATCCAGGTCCGTCTGTGCGATCAGTCCGTACTCCACAAGCAGCTGCCAGTTGATCACACGCTCCCAGAAATCCCGGCCGACCAAAATCACGATGACCTTGTCCACCTTGCCCGTTTGAAGCAAGGTCAGGGTTTCGAACAGTTCATCGAGCGTACCGAATCCTCCGGGAAAGGCGACGAGTGCCTTGGCCCGGATGAGGAAGTGCATTTTCCGGATGGCGAAATAGCGAAACTGAAAACTGAGTCTAGGGGTGATGTAGGGGTTCGGATGTTGTTCGTGCGGCAGGGTTATGTTGAGGCCGATCGACTTGGCATTCACGTCTGCAGCCCCACGGTTGGCTGCTTCCATAATGCCAGGCCCACCCCCCGTTACCACCACGTAATTGCACCGGCCATCCACCTGACAGGTCGAGGAGACCAACCGTGCAAACTCTCTGGCAATGTCATAATATTTGGCGAGCTCAAGCTGACGCTTGGCGATGGTGACTTGTAGTTGGAGATCGTGGCCCTGTGGGGTACGATCGGCTTGCTCTTCAGCCTGCCGCAATGCCTGTCTGGCAACGGCCGGCTCGTGCAACCTGGCACTCCCGAAGACGACGATAGTGGATTCGATCCGTTCTTCTTTTTGGATGAGTTCGGGCTTCAGCAGTTCGAGACCGATGCGGATGGGACGTAGCTCATCTCGCTGGAGAAATTCGGTATCTTTATCCGCGGGAATATACGAAGAGGATCGGTCGTCACATGGCGGGTGTGGAGCGGGATGTGGGGTTCCCTGACTCATGGGCCGCCATTATAACGGCCCGATGATACAGGCGGCAATTCATTGTTGAGCCGAGTGGGCCGGACGTTAGAAGGGATAGGGATGGAACGGAGGTCTCACAAGGCCGCGTTGAAAACCTTGGTGGATCACAACCCAGTCATGATTACAGAATACTTGGAACTCGTCGAGTCCCAGTCCCGTTCGGGAAAAGATGAGGTCCGGATCCACGGGCGTCCAGGGTTTTGCTAACCACCCCAAGTTGACACGCGAGTATTTCAGGTCGAGGAACCGATAGGTAACCACCACCCCCGAATCAGCATCGCTGATCGTATCCGGGGTCCCGAGCTTGGTCACGACTTCGGTCAGGGTCGTTTGCCCCGGAACAATAAATGCGACCTGCTCCGGAGTGAGAGTGGCATTGAGGGTTACGCGAACCACATTGCAACCCATGGTTGATATGCACACGATTACCGCGAGAACGAAGGGAAGAGCCCTATTCCCGACATACGTCATGTCACTCCCCAAAGGGCCAAAAGCGAAATCCCAAACTCTCGGTGCGCTTCGAAGCAAGCACGTCTTCAACAATCCCCTCGCGATTCACGATGATAAACACGTCATCACTCTTTATTGACAATCGTGTGAAGTTCAGGATGATCAGGAGCAGGCTCCCCGCTTTTGCATCATACCGATAGTAATGAAACACATCCCGTCCGTTGAGTTGTACCAATCGATCTGGCGCACCCAGTAGGTTGACCACTTCGATTTTCGTCGTGATCCCCTTCTGAATGGCGGTGAGCACTTCCGTTTTAACGTCGTCGCCGAGCGTCCCTCGACTGAAGGCACAGCCGTGTAGGAGTAGGCTCACAACCAGAAGCGCCTGAATCGATCGAACAATCCTCATGTCCGATACTCCTTTCTATGAGTTCGGTCGTCGATGGTCCAGAACGAAATCTTGTTCATAGACAGTATAGACGGCAGGCCTGAGGCCCACGCGCTGATAGACCGTTTGGGCATTGTGATTCTGATGTTCGACGTAGAGGCGGATCCCGCAGACTTGCGGATCTGCCTTGGCTCGCGCGGCAATGTGCTCATGCATTGCTCGATACACTCCCCGGCACCGCCATTCCGGTGTGACATAGACGCTCTGCACCCACCAAAAGGCCCCGTTTCGCCAATCACTCCATTCAAAGGTGATCATTAGTTGGCCGACGGCTGTTCGGGGTGCCTCGGCGGAAGTTTCTGCCATGATGTAAAAGCCATACTCAGGGTGTGCCAAGAGTGCGCGTGCGCCTTCTCGGAGCCGAGCGATGTCCAGTCTGCGCTGTTCGGTTTCGAGTGCCATGGCCGCATTGAACTCGACGATCCTCTGTACATCGTCCACCGTGGCTGGCCTAATGACGAACATGTCTGGACTCATCGCTTATGGTAGAGCTGGTGGCGACGTCGTGAGCCATCCAGCCCGCGGCCTGTAAAACCCGGCAGAGAATTCCATCTTCATGGCTTCTTCAAAAGGGAGATTAATGGGCTTGAGCGCGGGTTCTGGAATGAAGGCCAAGTATCCGGTAAACGGATGAATGGCCGTCGGCACAAACACCATCATAAGCGTATGAGATGGATCTACCTGGAGAGCCCGTGGAGCCGTACCCATGACAAATCCTAAGGCCCAACATCCATCACGGGGAAAAGGAAAAGCCACAACCCTGCTCTGCCCAAAGCGTGAGCGGAAATTGACCAGATCCGTCATGCCTTTTAATGTGAGGTAAATACTTTGCACGAGTGGGATCTGTTCGATCCGCCGCTCCAATCTTTCGAATAGGCCGCGACCGATCATCTGATCACCGATCACTCCTGCGAGAATGAGAAGTAACACCAAAAGCACCAGGCCAAGACCAGGAACTGGATAGACCAAATATCGGCCTACAACACTATCGAGGGTGGTAAAGAGGGTCGAGAGGATCAACAATGTGGCCCAGGCCGGCACAATGAGGATGAGCCCAGCCACACAGGTTTTCCAGAAGGCTTTCATCATTTCGCGCTCCTGGCCATAAACCGTTGTGAGTCTAGCAGTGTCTGCATCTATTGAGAGGCCTTGAGACTGACTCGTACTTGGTGGCATGATACCGAATCATACGCGTGACAACCGCGGGAAGGATAGAGTCCATGAACATCAACCCCGATCTGCTGGCCATTCTCTGTTGCCCTGAGACGAAGCAAAAAGTAGCGGTTGCCGATGAGACCGTTATCAGCTTGCTGAATTCCTCTGTCACTCGAGGGGAATTAAAGAATAAGGGCAATCGACCGGTTACCGAACCATTTGAGGGGGGGTTAGTCCGAGAAGACGGTACACTTCTGTATCCCATCCGAGATAATATTCCCGTCATGCTGATTGAAGAAGGGATCCCCTTGGCACAAATTCAGTGACCATTGTTGAATTTGTCCGATCTGGCCCGCCTACCGGTCGCCACTTTAAGTCTGCCGTTTCGTGCTTCGTTGCTTGAATCTCGCTCCTTCGCTCAGACGTTTCAGGCTTCACGCTCAGCGTCTCGAGTGATGCAGAAACCAACAGTGTCAAACCTGAGACCGTTACCCCATGGCTCCGGGTGCTTGAAAACAAGACCAGGACAGTGTCGGCGGTTTTTTTCCGCATCCTGCGGGGGTAAACGGGCACCTTTGCCTGATCGCAGAACCTACGGTCCTAGAATCTGAACGGGTTTTTCTGGGTTTTCGGTCTTTGAGCCGGTGGAGGTGCCACACTGTGCACAGAGATATTCATACAGATTTCCAGTTGGAAGGACGAGAAGTAGCCGCTCTCTGGTTGGTGTCGCAATCCGGCACCGGGGGCAGAACAGCAGCGAGGCATTCAAGGACCTGAATTGATCCTGTTGACCTTCCGCAGAAGGACGAGACCGTGCTCGTGTCGCCTGATGGCGACCGGGAATCCATGGCATGCCTGCTTTACGAGGCGGTTGGAACATATGACATTGTATGGAGATCCCTGCTACAGGGTCAAGTAATTAGCCGTTCAGATCTCGAACGGCCAGGCTGATCGGACCGGCTACGTTATCAAGAAACTGTCCCTTGTAACCAGAATAGAAAACTCGACGGGGCCCCCGCTCCCAATAGTTGAGCTGATGCATGCCCCGTGCAGAGAGAATACCTATTCCTAGGCAGGAGTCTTGGCGGACTCAATTTCGGTCGCGGTGATCAGGCTCGACAGGTAGTCCGCAACAAAATTGAGTGCCTCTTCGCGTCCATCAGCCCGGCGTCCTTTTTCCCGTCTTTGAACTGATAGCTCATGTTCCAGGTCCGACTTCACTTCGCCCAAGATACGTTGAAGAGACGATGGTGTCAGATTAGTATCCATCTCTTCAAGTTCTTGGCAACGATCAAGGACCCAATTGAGACCCTCAATACGTCCGGCATAATGCTCCTGCTCAGCAGTATCAATTCGCGCCATGGCAGTGGCGAAGGTTTGGGCTTCATAGATGAGATTATAAAAGCTGGTCACCGCGCGTTGTAAGGATGGATTCATAACACTCCTTTTCCAGTAGATGAGGAGCAATTATACATCAGATTACTGGTACGACAAGGAGAATTTTTCTCCTACTACGGCCCTGATTAAGCATTTACCGCCCCGCGGTGACCAATCCAGCAGCAATTTCCAAGCCTGCGCTTGTAACGGAGGGCCGTTTGCACCACCCATAAGACAACGACTCATCGCTAGTTTGAACCGTGCTGATGAGGACATTCGCTCATAGCGCCGCGTAGATAATGAACGTGTTTCTGATCCGATGGGACTAGTTGTCAAAGACGCGTAAATAGTGGCTAGAGGAGCAACCCACCCGTGGATCACGACGCAATAGAGTGGCTTTGCCCCTAGGTGAAGAGGAGGGAATGAAATTCGTTCATGAAGCCATAATAGAGAGGTGCAAAGTCTTTGAGACAGTCCGGGCTGGTCTCCTTGAGTTTTTTAAAAAAGAAGACCTGTGCTCGGGGGTCTAGCTGCTCCAATAATTGACTGAGCTCACCCATCGTGTAACTGCCGGAGGGGACGCTGAGAATATAGTGAACAAGACGCTCAACAAATTGCTGAGCGATATATTCACTGGTGAGATATCCATCAGGAAGCTTGCCAGTCGCGAGGAATTCACTGAAGGGAATCGCTTGGGCAGAAAATGGGAGACTTTGCTGCGACTCGACACTCACGCTGAATCGACTCCTGGGTTGGGAGGTACGATCCTTCTCTAAAAACTTTACTGGAGGTGCTCCTTATCGTCAAGTGCGCAGAAGATTCAGTGAATGCTGAGTCGAAAGACCGGTGTCCATGGAGAATCAGGCTCTATTCTTGGCGATGAGACGGACGTATCGATTCTGCACGACATATCTCGTTTTGGGTGATCATTCATAGCCTGCATTGTCAGAGAGAGGCAATTGGCTGTTTCGTCGAGCGGCATCACTGAACACTGACGGTGAAACAGCAAGGGGTGGAGCTCCCCGTTCGGAACTCCACCCCTTGTGTCTCTTCCTGGCCCTGATGACTTACAACCAGGACACCCGTTCGGCAGGCCGAATGTAGATCGGCTCTTCCACC